>CANHAW010000258.1 GCA_947458675.1 Beijerinckiaceae bacterium | reverse complement strand
GTGCCGATTTGGACCCTTTTGCCCTAAGAACAGGAGGACTTGCCCCCTTCGCAGGCAAAGACCCCCCGCCAGTGCTTGCGGTCTGGACCTTGCATTCGTATACGAGGTTGAGAGGTTGGGCCGGGCGGCCCCTGCCGCCCACGGGCTACCAGGCCGGACAGGACAGGACGATGCGAAGCGCTCTCGGGGGACCCCGTCTGCTGCTGCGCCGGCTCCGCGAGGCCATGGCGGAGCCGGTCAGCGCACAGGCGCGCCTCGACAAGATCGTCGTCCATATCGCCTCCAACATGGTGGCCGAAGTCTGCTCGGTCTATGTGCTGCGCGATGACGGGCGATTGGAATTGTTCGCCACCGAAGGCCTCAAGCGCGAAGCGGTCCATCTCACCACCATGCGCTCGGGCGAGGGCCTTGTCGGTCTGATCGCCGAAACCGCCGAGCCGCTGGCTTTGTCGGATGCGCAGGCCCATCCCGCCTTCTCCTACAAGCCGGAGACGGGCGAAGAAATCTATCATTCCTTCCTCGGCGTGCCGGTCTTGCGCGGCGGCAATACTTTGGGCGTCGTCGTTGTCCAGAACAAAGCGCGGCGCACCTATTCGGAAGAAGAGATCGAGGCGCTCGAAACCATCGCCATGCTCTTGGCCGAGATGATCGCCAGCGGCGAATTGCGCTCGATCGTGCGGCCGGGCAACGATATTGCCATTCGCCGCTCACTGGCGCTGAAAGGATTTCCGGTTTCGGAGGGCGTGGGCCTTGGCCATGTCGTGCTGCATGAGCCGCGCGTCACGATCAAGCAGATCATTTCCGAAGATCCGGCACGCGAAGAGGCGCGTCTCGAAGCGGCACTGGAAAAAGTGCGCCTCACCATCGACAGCCTGATCGACCGCAGCGATGCGGGTCCGGGCGAACATGTCGAAGTGCTGGAAACATTCCGCATGTTCGCCAATGACAGGGGCTGGCTGCGGCGCCTGCGCGAGGCCATTGCCTCGGGGCTCACGGCAGAAGCCGCCGTCGAGCGCGTACAAAACGATGCGCGCGCCAAATTGCAGCGCCGCACAGATCCCTATCTGCGCGAGCGCCTGCACGATCTCGACGATCTCGCCAACCGGCTGCTGCATGAACTGACCGGCGAGAGTTTTATCGTCGCGCAAGACCAGATGCCGGACAATTCGATCATTGTCGCGCGCACCATGGGGCCGGCGGCGCTCCTGGATTATGACCGGCGCAAATTGCGCGGGCTCATTCTGGAAGAAGGCGGCGCCTCGAGCCATGTCGCCATTGTCGCGCGCGCGCTCGGCATTCCCATGGTCGGCGATGTCGCCAATATTGTCGATCTGGTCGAGCCCAATGACGCCATCATTCTGGATGGCTCGACCGGCGATGTGCAATTGCGCCCGCAAGCCGATGTCGAAGCCGCCTATGCGGAAAAGGCCAGGCTGCGCGCCAAGCGTCAGGAGCAATATCACAAGCTGCGCGATGTGCCCGCCATCACCAGAGACGGCGTGTCGATCGGCCTGCATATGAATGCCGGCCTGCTCATCGATCTGCCGCATGTCAGCGAAACCCGCGCGCAATCCATCGGCCTGTTCCGCACCGAATTGCAATTCATGCTGGCGGCGCAATTCCCGCGCATGGAGCAGCAATATCAGCTCTACAAAAGCGTGATGGATGCCGTGCCGGATGTGCCCGTCACCTTCCGCACGCTTGATATCGGCGGCGACAAAATTCTTCCCTATATGTCGTTGCTGGAAGAAGAAAATCCCGCACTGGGCTGGCGCGCCATCCGCATCGGCCTCGATCGCCCGGCTTTGCTGCGCACGCAATTGCGCGCCATGCTGAAAGCAGGCGCGAAACGCGAATTGCGGATCATGTTTCCGATGGTGGCGACGTGTGCCGAATTCGATGCAGCCAAAATTCTCGTCGAGCGCGAGATCGCGCATCTGGCGCGGCATGGCTATGAGCTTCCCGCCGACCTCAAGCTCGGCATTATGATCGAAGTGCCCTCGGTGCTCTGGTCGCTCGATGAAATATTGCCGCGCGTCGATTTCGTCTCGGTGGGCTCGAACGATCTCGTGCAATATCTTTTTGCGGCCGATCGCGACAATCGCCGCGTTGCAGATCGTTTCGATCCGCTTGCCCCGGCGGTTTTGCGCGCCTTGCGCATGGTTGCTGAAAAAGGCGCAGCGCATGGCACACATGTGACTTTATGCGGCGAGATCGGCGGGCGCCCGCTTGAGGCCATGGCGCTGATCGGCATCGGCTATCGCGGCCTGTCCATGTCGCCGGCCTCGATTGGCCCGGTGAAAGCCATGCTTCTGTCGCTCGATGCCGGCGAAATCGCAGCCTTTGTGGCGGATCTGCTGGCGCAAAAAACGGGTGCCAGTTCGCTCCGCAAGGAATTGCGCGCTTTTGCCGAAGCCAAGGGTGTGCCGCTCTAGTGACGTTGCCTGCAACGTTTCCAGATGATGCCACAGCGGACAAAGCCAAAACATGCTGCCTCAAGACAAGCTCGATCTCATCCTGCGCCGCCATGAAGAAATTGGCGCCAAATTATCGGACGGCGCTGCCGGCCAGGAATTTGTCACCCTGTCGCGCGAATTGTCCGAGCTCGATCCCGTGGTCGAGGCCATCCGCAGCTGGCGCAGCGCCGCAGAAGATCTGGCAGGCATCGAATCCATGCTGGCAGATGCCGCCACCGATGCCGACATGCGCGCCTTGGCTGAAGAAGAGCGCGGCGATGCGCAGGCGCAGCTTGTCGACCTCGAACAGAAAATCCGCATCGCGCTTCTGCCGAAAGATGCTGCCGATGAACATGGCGCCATTCTCGAATTGCGCGCCGGAACCGGCGGCGACGAGGCAGCCCTTTTTGTCGGCGATCTTTTTCGCATGTATGCGCGCTATGCGGATCTGCATGGCTGGAAAATGGAAGTTCTGTCGACCAGCGAAGGCACGGCGGGCGGTTTTAAGGAAATCATCGCCTCCGTCGAAGGGCGTGGCGTTTTCGCGCGGATGAAATTCGAATCAGGTGTGCATCGCGTGCAGCGTGTGCCGGCCACCGAAACGCAGGGGCGCATTCACACATCGGCTGCAACAGTGGCTGTTCTGCCCGAAGCGCAGGATGTCGATATCGACATCAATGAATCGGATCTGAAAATCGAGACGATGCGGGCGCAAGGTGCGGGCGGGCAGCATGTCAACAAGACGGAATCCGCCATCCGCATCACCCATATGCCCAGCGGCACAGTGGTCTTTGTGCAAGATGAGCGCTCGCAGCACAAAAACAAAGCGCGCGCGCTCTCGCTCCTGCGCTCGCGTCTCTATGATGAGGAACGCCAGAAACTCGATTCGGAACGCGCCGCAGATCGCAAGGCGCAGGTCGGCTCAGGCGACCGCTCGGAGCGCATCCGCACCTATAATTTCCCGCAAGGGCGCGTCACCGATCACCGGATCAATCTGACGCTTTACAAGCTCGACAAAGTGGTCGCCGGCGATGCGCTGGATGAAATCATCGACCCGCTGATCACCGAACATCAGGCAGCGCAATTGGCAGCGCAGGGTTGATGCCGCAAGCGGAGCGCGCACGCTTCTCCCAGAGGGAGAAGCTGTCACCGAAGGTGACTGATGAGGGGTTACAATCTTACGGGGCAAAGGCGTAACCCCTCACCCCGCTTCTTCGAAGCGACCCTCTCCCTCTGGGAGAGGGTGTTAAGTCATCAATGCCGGAAGTGGCGATGCCCTGTCAGCACCATGGCGAGGCCTGCTTCATCAGCTGCTTTGATCACATCATCGTCGCGCATCGAGCCGCCGGGCTGAATCACCGCCGTTGCACCCGCCTCCGCCGCAG
>CANHAW010000257.1 GCA_947458675.1 Beijerinckiaceae bacterium | reverse complement strand
GTGCGGAAGGCCTTGGTATCGTCCACCTTGCCGCCCGTCGCCTTCAAAGCCGCGCCAATAGCGACCGCCGTATCATAGCCCTGGCTGGCGTAATAAGTGATCGGGCGATTGTATTTCTTCATCCAGGCATCGACGAAAGCCTTGTTGGCGGCATTGTCGAAATCGCTGTTCCATTGCGCCGAAACATTGACGCCAATGGCTGCCTCGCCGATCGCTTTCAGCGTTACGGCATCCATCGAGGGCGAGGGCACGACCATCGGAATCTCGCTCAAAAGACCCGCCTGCTGATATTGGCGCAGGAAAGCAATGCCGGCCCCACCGGGATGGAACTGGAACACCATGTCGGGCTTGGCCGCGCGGATCTGCGCCATTTCAGCAGCGAAATCGGTCTGGTCGAGACGGGTGAAAACTTCACCAATCACCTGACCCTTGAAATTGCGCTTGAAACCTTCGAGCGCATCCTTGCCGGCCTGATAGTTCGGCGCGAGGATGAAGGCGCGCTTGTAGCCGAGATTATTGGCATTGGAGCCGGCGCTCTCATGCAGCGAGTCATTCTGCCAGGAGGCGACGAAATAATTGGCGTGGCATTCCTTGCCCGCCAGTGTCGAGGGGCCGGCATTAGGGCTGACGTAAATGCCGCCATTGTCGAGCACATCGGGAACAACAGCGATGGCGACATTGGAGAAGACGATGCCGGTGAGCAATTTGATGCGATCGGTCTTCATGAATTTGTCGGCGATCTGCTTGCCCTGACCGGGCTTCAGCGCATCGTCTTCGACAACGAGCTGCACCGGCGTGCCGCCGAGACGGCCGCCCTGCATGTCGATGGCGAGCTGGAAAGCATCGCGAATATCCTGCCCGAGATAGCCACCGGGGCCCGACAGCGTCGTGACCATGCCGATCTTCAGCGGCTCCTGCGCATTGGCGGCGGTTGCCGCGCCGAAAATCGCGGCCGCAATGGCCATTTTGCGAAAGCTTTTCATATCCACCCCCGGATCGATGAGATCGCCTTTTGTAGAGGGGGCGGGGCACGACTGGCAAGCCCAAGCCGGCTTCGTCCCTGCAACGTGAAAAGGGCCCCTTGCGGGGCCCTCGTTGCTTATTTCGCCCCGAGGCGCTGCTGCCAGCTGGGATCGGTATACATGGCAGCACCCCCCTTGGCGGCATTGCCATAGACGCGGCGCAATTCCAGCACGGATTCAACGCCCTTCTGGTTGAGCGCCGCATTGCGGGTGAGGCCGCCAGGCCCCGTCAGCCGCTTCCAGATGAGTTCGGCATCCTCGCGCGAGACGCCCGGCTGGCGCTTCATCAGCACTTCGATCGCGCCTTCGCGGTTCTCAAAAACATAATTCTGCGCAGCGATCACAGCGCGCATGAGGGCGAGAACTTCCTTCTCGTGGGCCTTCGCCCAGCTCTTGCGCACCGCATAGACGGAGCCCTGCGAGTCGCCCAGCGCTGCTGCAGCATCGTCGAGGATCTTAAAGCCCTTCTTCTCGAGCTGGATGTCTTGGGGCGAGGAGATGATGGCCACATGCCCGCGACCCTCGTCGAGCGCTTTCACGCGACCCTCAGTGCCGCCAACCGAGATAATCTCATATTGACCCTTATCGATGCCCTTGCGCTTGAGGATCTCGTAGAGAACCGTCGCATAGCCGGATGACACGGCATCCACCGCGACAACCTTGCCGCGCAAATCGGCGTAAGACTTGATCTCGGGACGGGCAACAACGCTGTTGAGGCCCGAATGAACGCCAAGAATGGCGGTGAGATCGAAATTGTCGAATTTCGTCGCGCCCTGCCCATCGGTATAGGCGACAATATTGTCGAAGGCCGTGGTGACAAATTCATATTTGCCATCCATCACGTCCTTCATCTGCTCGCGCGAGCCTTGCGTGCGATCGAGTGTGACGGAAAGCCCTTCCTTGGCGAAAAAGCCCTTTTCAATCGCCACCCAGGCCGGAAGATTGGTTGCGCCGCCAAAACCGATCATGCGGATTGGCGTCGGATTTTGCGCGAAGGCCGGCGCCAGAGCGCCGATCATGAAAGCGCAGGCGAGGGTCGTGCGGCGTGTGATGCTTTTCATGTGTCCTCCCAAAATATTTGTCTTCGTCATCGCGAGGAGCCGAAGGCGACGCGGCGATCCATCTTCAGGCAGCTAGCATCAAGATGGATTGCTTCGGAGCCCACGCTCCTCGCAATGACGAGGCATGATTATGGATAACCCGGATAAGTCCGTTCCGAACCGAAGCCCCAATAATTGCGAAGCGTATCCGGCCCCCAGGTCTTCGGGCGCTGCGGGCGGTCCTGATGCCAGGGGCGCGGCTCGAAATAGCCGAGATCCTCGTCCTTCATCTGGTCCATCTCGCAGAACATTTCGACGCGCACATTGTCGTGGTTGCGATGATAGCAGGCGACATTGTGGCCGATGATGTGACGCCCCGGTCCCCAGACCAGACGGATGTCATTCTTCGCCAGCGTTTCCGCCGCGCGATGAATCTCGCCCCAATCCTTCACCTCAAAGGCAATGTGATGCAGCTGCGGCTTGGGATCGACGACGAAATTCACCGTGTGATGATCGACGCCGCAACGCAGGAAGGCGAAGAAATCGCCACGGAAATCCGACACGCGGAAGCCCAGAAATTCCGTATAGAATTTCACCGTCTCGACAACGCTCTCGACGCGATAGGCGACATGGCCGAATTTGACCGGCATGATGCCGACCGCCTGCTTGTCGTCGGGCGCGAATTCATACTCGGAATAAATCTCGAGCATGGTTCCCTTATTGTCCTTGAAGCAGAGCGCATCCTTCACGCCAGGCGTAATGCCCGAACGCCGCTCGGCCTTGACGCCTTCCTTCTGCAATTTGGCGGCAAGCTCGCCGAGATCGGAGCCCGGCTTGATCTGGAAGGACAGGCGCGGCAATTCGCCGGCCACCGGGCCTTTTTCAAGCACAATATCTTCCTGGCCGACTTTCGTGGCCAGAACCGCGCGATCCTTGTCGCGCGCGACGAGCGAGAGGCCGACCACACGCATGTAATAATCAAGCGAGCGCTCGAGATCTTCGACAGTGATCGTGGCATGGGCCAGTCGTTTCACCTGGATCATGGAGATATCTCCTTCTTCTCGTTTCAGCCGCCGATGCGATGGGCGCGCACTTTCATGCGCAATTCACCAAATTGCGGCAGGGCATTCACACGAATGACATCGCCCGGCTGCACGGGGCCAACGCCCTTGGGCGTGCCTGTGTAAAGAAGATCGCCCGGATGGAGCGTATAGAAAGAGGAGGCGAATTCGATCAGCCGGCGGATCGAATAGACCAGATGTTTCGAATTCGATTCCTGACGCTTGTCGTCATTCACATAGAGGGAGAAGGGAATGTCCTCGGGATCGGCAATCTCGTCAGCCGTGACGATCCAGGGGCCAATCGGCGTATAGCCATCGACCGACTTGCGGAAGGAACGATCTTCCGGCCCGCGTACCGTCATGTCGAGGCCGAGCGAATAGCCGGCGACATAATCGAGCGCCTTGTCCTGCGAAATATCCGTGCCCTTCTTGCCGATGACGATGACGATTTCCGCCTCGTGATCGTTGCGCCGGTCAGGGAAGCGGATCGGAATTTCCTCGCCCATGCCGATGACAGAAGAATTGGCCTTCAGGAAAATGCCGGCCTTGCCGATGTCGGAGCCGAGCTTGGAGGCAACGCCGCCGGCCTGATTGCGCGCTTCCGCCATTTCGGCAATGTGATCGCGATAATTGGTGGGCGCAGCCATGGTCTTTGTCCAGCGCGCCACCGGCGGCAGCAGCTTGACCGAGGACAGCGGCACGCCGGCGACTTTTTTCGCC
>CANHAW010000256.1 GCA_947458675.1 Beijerinckiaceae bacterium | reverse complement strand
TCGGATCCCAGTTCACAAGGCGCTTGTCCTTGTAGATCAGTCCTTGGCGATGCAGCTCAACAAACACTTTAAGAACAGCTCGTGAAAGCCCTTCATCCATTGTGAATCTTTCCCGCGACCAATCGCAGGAAGCGCCCAGCCGCTTCAGCTGATTGACGATGGTCCCGCCCGATTCAGCCTTCCAGGCCCAGACCTTTTCGAGAAACTTTTCGCGGCCGAGATCGCGGCGGCCCATCTCGCCATTGGCGGCCAGCTGGCGCTCGACCACCATTTGCGTGGCAATGCCCGCATGGTCGGTGCCCGGCTGCCAGAGCACATCCTTGCCGCGCATCCGCTCGAAGCGGCACAAAATATCCTGCAGCGTATTGTTGAGCGCATGGCCCATATGCAGCGAGCCCGTGACATTGGGCGGCGGGATGACGATGGAATAAGGCGCAGCGTCCTTGCGATCTGCGCGACCGGCCCGAAAGGCATCGGCCTCTTCCCAGCGAGCCGAAATGCGCGTCTCGACGCTGGCGGGATCGAAAGTCTTGTCCATCATGGGAGGCAACCGAGCTCATTTATGGGCGCCCTGAGGCGCGCGAGGAATCTGGCGTTGCGCGCTAGAAACCCGAGCTGATGCGGACTGTCAATGAAAGGACTTGGAAAGCTCTCGGTGCGCCCTGCCCTTAGCGTCCGCCGCGGGCGACCCGCTCGATCTCAGCACGCACGAGACGCTCCACCATTGTGGGCAGATTGTCATCGAGCCATTGCTTCAGCATGGGGCGCAGCATTTCACGCGCCATAGCCTCAAGCGTCTCGGCCGAGGGGGCAGCAGAACGGGCAGAATTCAAGGCCTGAAAGGCCGACGCCACCGCATGATTGGCCTGTTCGGACAAAAGGGCCGACGGCGCGGGCCGAGGCGACGAATGGATGTCAGAATCAACCAGACGCTGAGGCGGTGCAGGCAGGATATGCGGCGGCGCAAAGCTGCGCGTATCCACCGCGGGGGCCGCCGGACGGACTGGCTGCAGAGGGGGCAATTCAGGCCGGGGCTGACGCGGCGGCGGCGGAACCGCAAAGGCCCCAGATATATCAACGGGGGGGCGCGAGGACGCGGGCGGATACATCCTGTCCTCATCCTGCTCATGATGACCATAGGCAATCGGCGCCGGCTCGGCGCGCGGGAGCCTCGGCGTCAGCGGGAGGGCCTGATCGTCAGCGATGATTTTGCGTATCGACGCCAGAATCTCTTCCATGGACGATTCATGGGCCCGCTGCTCGGCGGCTTTGGATTCTGGAATGGCGGACGGGACTGCGCTCATGGCCTCTGACGCTTAAAAACAGATCGCCTGACGGCGGGAAGCGGAGCGCAAACTGCCAAATCATTCAATGCGCCCCCGCTAAAGCACATTGAACGCGAGGCCACCCAAGAGCAATACGCCTGGGCCGAGACTTTGTGGACAGGACTATTTTGGGCGATCAGCGCCCATCTGGGGTGCTGGTGCCGATCCATTTGCCCTTGACCTGATCGTAATGGACCTTCGGATCATAGGTGACGACATTTAGGCCGAGAGTGGCTGCCGACAGACGCCCGACAGACGCCAGCAGCGCATAAGACCCCACAACCCGATCGCGCTGTGCCGTGACGAGCTGCACACGGGCATTGAGAAGCGCCTGCTGGGCATTCAAAACATCGAGCGTGGTGCGCTGGCCGACCTTGGCTTCCTCACGGACGCCGTTAAGGGCAATTTCCGCAGCCCGGACCTGAGCCTGAGCGGCCTGGATCACGGCGGTCGAATTCGACCAGATGCCCCAGGAAGAGACAACCAGAGCGCGAATCTGCTCGCGCTGCAGGTCAGCCTGCAATTGCGCCTGACCAAGCGTCTCCTTGGCCTGACGGACAGCGGCATAGACCGCCCCACCTTCATAAATCGGCACGGAGAGAGAGGTGACGATCGAGCCCTGCATATTGTTCGAGCCGGGAGCATTCAAAGGATCAACGCGGCGGGCCAATGTGCCAGTCAGGCCGATGGTCGGATAAAGCTGGCCTTCGATCACCCTCACATTGAGCGCGGCGGCATCGACATTGTGACGCGCCGCCTGAATGGCGGGATGCTCAAGCTCAGAGAGAGAGATCGCCGAAGGCAGCGTATTGGGGAGCAACTTTTCAAGAGGCCTTGCCGGCTGAAGGTCGCGCGGCTCGACGCCGATCACCTGACGATAATTGGCAATGCTGGTCTGAAGATTCGATTGAGCTGTGAAAGCATCCGCCTGCCCCTGTGCGAGCGAGGCCTCGGATTGCGCCACATCGGTGCGCGTCACCTCGCCGACCTGGAAACGATCGCGCGTCTGGCGCAGCTGCTGCTCAAGAACCTCAACGTTATTGCGACGCAGGTTGAGAATGGCCGTATCGCGCAACGCGTTCATGTAAGACGTCGCCGCATTGGCGAGAATATTCTGCTCGGACAGGCGGATCTGCTCGCGCGCCTGCAAAATCTGCGACTCGGCGCGACGCACACCATTGGCGGTGCGATTGCCGTTCCAGAGATTTTGCGTAACGCTGAGCCCGCCGCCATAAGGCGAGGTTGCCGCACGAGAACTCGTTCCCGAGGCTGCATTGGTTTCCAGCCAGGAGCGGCCCACATCGCCGGTGGCGGTGATGGTCGGGCGATAACCAGACAAAGCGCCGGGCAGATTTTCGTCGGTCGCACGACCGCCGGCACGCACCGAATTCAAATCCGGATTGTAGCCATAGGCACGCGACAAGGCGCTGGAAATGGTTTCTGCAGAAACAGGTGTCGCAAGAGCCAGGCCTGCGGCGGTCAGCAGAGCGGCGCATGAAACGGCGCGGCGAAAAGAGCCAAGACGGACAGAAAATCCGGCAGCCTGACTGAACCCTTCGCGACGAACCATCTGCAACCTCGACCTTAAAAAAACTGCCCGAAAAGCCTTCCCCAACAACTTCGCAAGAATCACGAAGGCAACCGGACGCGTCGGATCATAGACCGAGTCGCCGGCTTCGCCCACTCAAGCCGCAATCGGAGCGCCAAAAACATTCCTGTGCCGCAAAAATACTACACCTAGCACTAACTTAGCTTTAGAAAACAAAAGAATCATGGCGGGAGAATGGCGCCAGAATCGGGGCAGAAGCCTCAAACAGAACACGCCGGCTGGCATCTTTGCCGAATTTTTCGAAGCGCGTGACCCGCCCGGCCTTTCCCGAACGATCCGCCGAAACCTTTTCAATCGCAATCAAACGGCCACCCGGCGCGCGCTTGGCAAGAAGCGGTTCCAAACCGGCTTCGACCGTTCCATTGATAAGAATCACAGCGAACAAGCCGGAGACGCCTTCGCTGGCATCGAGGGGTGCGCAAACGGAGATCGCCTTCAATCCCAGCTCGGCAAAATTGCGCGCGGCCATGGATGCGAGCGAGGGAATGGATTCAAGCGCGACAACTTCTCGCGCCAGTCCGGCGAGAATGGCAGCCGAATAACCAGCGCCACCGGCAACATCGAGAATGCGATCGCCAGACTGGACGGCAGCGCCCTGCACCATACGCGCCAATACCATCGGTGCGAGCATGTGACGAATTTCGCCTTGCGCCGTTCGCAGATCGAGCGCTGCATCCGAATAGGCCAAATTTTTCAACGCGCCTGGCACGAAGTTTTCACGTGGCACATCAAGAAAGCTGGTGACGACATTCTGATCCGTCACATCGAAGGTGCGGATTTGGCAGTCCACCATCGTCTGACGCTGGGTGGCGAAATCAACCGGTTGATCTTGGGTCGGCATGGTCGCTCCGGCTATATCTGAGCCTGTTTGCAGCGCTTATAGGCGGCCAATCCCCACCTGTCCACGACCGG
>CANHAW010000255.1 GCA_947458675.1 Beijerinckiaceae bacterium | reverse complement strand
GGGCTATGGCAATGCGCTGGCGCATGCCGCCCGACAATTCTGCCGGATAATGATTTTCAAAGCCGGTGAGGCCAACCAGATCAAGCAGGTCGCGGGCGCGCGCAACGCGCTTGTCGCGCGCCACACCGGCAGCTTCCAGCGGAAATGCGACATTCTCGATCGCCGTGCGCCAGGGAAAAGTGGATTCTTCCTGGAAGACCATGCCGATCTGCGGCTGGCAGCCGCGCACAGCTTTGCCGTCGAGCAGAATCTCGCCGTCATATTCGGTCAAGAGCCCGCCGACCATATTCATCAGCGTGGACTTGCCGCAACCAGACGGGCCGATCACGGAAATGAATTCGCCCTGAGCAATATCGAGCGAGACATTATCGACGGCCGTAACGCGGCCCTTCGCGGTTTCAAATATTTTGCTGACGCCAGAAATGCGCAAAGCTGGAACATGTGTCATGACCGTCCGACTTCCTTGACCAAGGCGCTTGCCATGCCGGAATCATAACCCGGCTCGACGCGAACATCGACGAGAACCGTCTCGCCGCGTCGCCAGGCTTCGATGGCCAGCGGAATGATTTCGAGCAATTCGGCAATGTCGCGAACGGGGCCTATGCCTGTTGCGCCTTGTGCGCGCGCCATCATGGCGAGATCGACATCGGGTGCGGCAATCTGCTGGCCGATCCATTTGTTTTCGACCGGCCGGTCGCGTATGCGCGCGACGCGTTCCTGATGCACTTCATCGTTGTAATAGGAGCGGTTGTTGGCGATGAAGACAATCATCGGAATGCCGTAATGCACCGCACTCCAGATGGCGGTGGCGCCCATCAGGAAATCGCCATCGCCCAGAACGGCAAGCGGAATGCGATCCGTGCCCTTGAGCGCAAGCGCCGAGCCTGTGCATGTGCCGGGCCCCGAGCCGATACCGCCACCACCATCCGTGCCGAGAAAATCGAGCGGGTGCTCGACATCCCACATATGTCCTGCCCATGAGAGCGGGTGGCGCATCAAGGTTGTCTTTTCGCCGGCAAATCCCTTGCGCAGCGCATTGGCGAGCACGGGCACGGTGAGCGGCTTGCCGCTTTCGCCCTCCGGCAAAGTCTGGCGTGGCGCTTTTTTCCAATCGCTCCAGACATTGTTGCGCTTGTGCGATGCCAAGGCCTCGCTCAGGCAATGCAAAGTGACATCGGGATCGGCAGCAATAAAAAGATCGGCGGGCGGCAGGCCTTGATGGTCCATGCTCCAGCCATTGTGCAGGCTCTGGTCGAGCGTGACATTGATGATCTTGGCCGCCGGATCCTTGTCGGCATGCGCGGCCTGCAATGTTCCGGCGAGATCGACCCAATCGAAAGCAACGATCACATCGGCCTGCCGCATCAGATCGCAAGCCGTTTCGCTGGCGAAAGTCGAGGGTGCTGCCGCATTCAATTCATGCGTGGTTGGAAAAGCGCCGGCAATTTTCATGTCGGTCAGCACAAGCGCGCCGAGTTTTTCAGCCAGAGCAATACGCGCCGCCCAATCTGTCTCCTGACGCGACATGCGGCCCATCATCAACAGAGGCCTTTGGGCTTTGGCGAGTTTGTCTGCCGCATCCTTGATTTGCTGGCGCGGCGGCTCAGCGGGCGGTGCGGCGCGGAAGCGCTTCACATCTGGAATTTTGGGTGCCTTGTCGAGCCGCATTTCCTGCAAGGCCACATCGAGGCAGACATAGACCGGACCGCGCGGTGCAGTTTGCGTGATCTGCCAGGCGCGCAACAGGCTTTCCATGGCAGCGGGCACCGAGGCTGGCTGATCGTCCCATTTCGTATAATCGCGGATCAGCGCGCCTTGATCTTTTGCCGTGTGAATCCAATCGATCCATGGGCGGCGCTTGGCAGCATCGACCGGGCCGGTTGCGCCCAGCAGCAGCAGCGGCGCGCGATCGCACCAGGCATTGAACACAGCCATGGTGGCATGCATCAGACCGACATTTGAGTGGACGATGGCGCAGAGCGGCTCTTCCTTCACTTTCGCCCAGCCATGGGCAATTGCGACGGCGCTTTCCTCATGCAGGCAAAGCAGCATTTGCGGCTCGCGATTGCCATTCTTGTTGACGAGTGAATCGTGCAGGCCCCGGAAGGATGCACCGGGGTTGAGCGCCACATAGGGCAGGCCGAGCGCGCGCAACATTTGCGCAATCGCATCGCTGCCCCATTGGCCGCTATCGCTGGCAGGAACGGGCGTTTCGATATTCTTCTTGTCGTCCGGCATGAGATCAGCCCTGTTGCAGCCGCGTGACGCGGCGATTGGTTGGTCCGGGCAGTCGCACAAGCCGCCCGATCAGATAATTGCCCATTCCTGCGAGTGCGAAGATCACAAGCAGCAAGGCGAGCATGGTGGGAATGTCGAAACGCGAATAGGCCTGCATGGCCGCATGTCCAAGACCTGCATTCGACAGTTTGATTTCCGACAGCAGGCAGCCGACGGTTGCAATGCCAAAGCCCAGCCGCAAGCCGGTGGCAATCGGGGGAAGGAGCGCGGGCATGTAGATCATGGCAATGCGCTGTGCGAGCGTGAGATTGAAACTTTGCCCCACACGCAAAAACATCGGCGGAATGGTGCGCACACCGCTGGCAAGCGAGAGCGCCATGGGGAAGAAACAGGAAATGGCGGCAAGGCTGATTTTTGAACCGACGCCAATGCCAAAGAGAATGAGCAGGATCGGCAGGAAGACGACTTTCGGCGTTGCTGCCAGATATTGCACCACGGGCTCGAGCACCAGCGATGTGTAACGATTCATGCCGAGCACCAGGCCGGCCATGCCGCCGAGCAATGTGCCAATGGCAAAGCCCGTCGTGATCTCGAAAAAAGTGACGCCGAAATGATGCCAGAAAACGGGATCGCCCATGAGTTTGATAAAGGCGGTGACGATCAGCACGCTGGAGGGGATCACGCCACGAAAAAACAGGCCTGATGCGCCAGCGGCTTCCCATGCGCCCAAAATCAGGACGAATGCGACAATGCGATAGAGCATGACGCGCGACAGGCCGGCTGCCGTTTCGGGCGCAACGTTTTTCATCTCGCCGACAGAAGCCATTTTTCGAGCCTTTCGGTGAGGTAGAAGAAGCTTGCGCTGCAGATCACGACAAACAGGATCGAGGCATACATGCCCGGAATTTCGAAGCGGTCGCCGAGTTCGGAAATCATCAGGCCCATGCCGCCAAAGCCGATCAGATATTCGACGCCGACCACATTGATGAGGGCAAAGATCAAGCCCAGTCTGATGCCGGTGAAAATCGTCGGCAGGGCCGCAGGAAAAAGGATCATGTGCATCTGCTGCCAGCGCGACAATCCGAATGTGCGCCCGACATCGATCAGCACAGCGCGCACATTATCCAGGCCTTCTTTCGTTTTCAGAATCATCGGCGGCAATGCAGCGACGGCGCCCATGGCGATAATGGTTCCCGCATTGCGACCAAACAGAACGAGGAACAGGGGAAAGAGAAGCACCAGCGGCGCGGCTGCAATGGCGGCAAACCAATCGGTAAAGGCTTTTCCGGCGGTCTTGTCATGATGCAACCACCAGCCAATGGCCATGCCTGCAATCACGCCAATGCCGGCGGCGGCAAAGACTTGCCCGAAGGTCAGGAAGAAACGCGCCACTAAATGGTTTTGTGCATAGAGCAGGTGTATGGCAGGAAAAATCTCGCTGGGCGGGGGCGCAATAAACCGGCCGATCATTCCTGCCATGGAGGCCATTTCCCACGCGCCAAGCAAGACCGCGAAGAAAATGCTTCGCGAGACGATGGGCGGGAGATGGAGCTTATCGGCGAACATGGGGCGCTAAAGGCTGTAGGCCCGGCCGGTAAAGCCGGGCCTGTTTTTCTGGGCGCG
>CANHAW010000254.1 GCA_947458675.1 Beijerinckiaceae bacterium | reverse complement strand
GAGCCTCGCGCAGCAGGCCGCAGCAGAAAGCGCTTTGACTGAAGAGCTTGAGAAATCGGGCCGCCGCTATGGCGTCACACAAGCAGCCCTCGTCTCCATCGATCCCAATGGCCAGATCAAAGCGCTCGTCGGCGGCCGTAATTATTCGGAAAGCCAATTCAATCGTGCTGTTTCTGCCCGGCGCCAACCGGGCTCCGCATTCAAACCTTTCGTCTATCTTGCAGCGCTCGAACGCGGCCTGTCAGCCAACACGATCCGTGACGATGCGCCGATCAATGTGCGCGGATGGCAACCAGAAAACTCAAACAATGAATATCAAGGCCCGGTCACGCTGACGCGTGCGCTTGCCATGTCGCTGAATACGGTCGCCGTGCGCCTCGCGCTCGAGATAGGTCCAAAAAACATTGCTGAAACGGCACATCGGCTGGGCATATCATCCGAACTGCAATCCAATGCGTCGATTGCGCTTGGCACGTCGGAAGTATCACCGCTCGAACTTGTTTCGGCTTATGCGCCTTTTGCCAATGGCGGAATTCGCATTCAGCCGCATGTGATCATGCGCGTCCAGACATCGGATGGAAAACTGCTTTATCAGCGCAAGGGAGCAAGCTTCGGTCGGGTCGTTTCGCTGCAACATGTCGCCATGATGAACGCCATGATGCAGGAAACATTACTGATCGGCACGGCGCGACAAGCGCAATTGCCAGGATGGCAGGCCGCAGGAAAAACAGGCACGTCGCAGGATTATCGCGATGCCTGGTTTGTCGGCTATACCGGGGCATTGATCACCGGTGTGTGGCTTGGCAATGATGATAATTCGCCAACAAAACGGGTCTCGGGCGGAAATCTACCCGTGAATATCTGGAGCAAATATATGAGCACGTCGCTTCAAGGCGTTCCTCCCGTTGCGCTGCCCGGTTTCACGCTGCGCCATGATCCATTTGATCAAGTTCTGCTTCCGCCAGGCGATGTTGGGCCGGATGCGGGGGCCTCGCGCCCTGATCCGATTGGCGCTTTGATCGCACCGCCGCAGCGTGAAAGATCGGTCTTGGAAAGATTGTTCGGCGGCGGCTGACAGCAAAAGGGCGACCGAACGGGTCGCCCTTTGTTTTAATGCAGGCTCACGGTCTGCAAATCATTCTGCCACGCATTGGCCATAGCAGCATCGCGCGAATCGGTCAGCACGATCGGCGTGCCATCGGCGCTTAACAGCGCGAAAAGCTGCAGGCCGGGTTCAATTTTCGGGGCCTGCGGAAAGAGACGCGCGACGTCTTCGGAACGCACTTCCTTGACATAGGCGATCGCGCCGTCACCCAGATGGGCGAATTGCTCCTGAGTCAGCGGCACACGTTTGGTCTGATCGACGTTCATGGGCTTACTCCTTTTGCGGTCAATGATGAGACCCGCTATCTGCGCAAGGACTTTCAGTCCCTCACGGAGATTCCAATTTTCTTCACAATCCGCTCTGGCTCCGGACGGGCGAGATCGACGCAAAGCAGTCCATTTTTCAGATCGGCTCCGAGCACTTCCATACCTTCCGCGAGAAGAAAAGCGCGCTGGAATTGCCGCGCGGCAATGCCGCGATGAAGATATTGCCGTTCAGTATCATCAATCTGACGACCACGAATCAGGAGCTGTCGCTCCTCAAGCGTCACATCAAGCTGGTCGCGAGTGAACCCGGCGACAGCCAAGGTAATTCTCAAACGCTCCGGATCGGCCTGCGTGCGCGGGAGACGTTCGATATTATAGGGCGGATACCCGTCTGACGTGGATCTGGTGACACGATCCAGCGCTCGTTCGATATCGTCGAAGCCAAGCAGAAAGGGAGAATTCAAGTTCGGGATGCGCGACATGACGAAGCCCTTCAGGCACTTCGGAAGATCGGGCCCTTGCGGCGCCCATGCCCGAGATATGGGGATGGACAATCATCATTCAAGAGCGCTGCACGCAGCCCCATGAAGCTTGTGTCAGAGCATGCTCGGAAGAACGCGATCGGGCGGGCGGTGGCCATCCATAAAGGTCTTCACATTGATGATGACCTTTTCGCCCATATCGATCCGGCCCTCATGCGTTGCAGAACCCATGTGAGGCAGAAGGGTAACCTTGCCGGATTTGGCAAGCTTGACCAGTTTTGGCGAAACGGCTGGCTCATGCTCGAAGACATCAAGGCCCGCGCCGGCGATTTCACCCGCCTCCAACATGCGCGCCAAGGCATTTTCATCGATGATCTCGCCGCGCGCCGTGTTCACAACGATCGCATCAGGGCGCAGGCATTTCAGGCGACGCGCCGAAAGCAGATGATAAGTGGCCGGCGTGTGCGGACAATTGACGGAGACAATATCCATCCGCGCCAACATCTGGTCGAGCGAATCCCAATAGGTTGCGGAAAGGGCCTCTTCAATGGCCGGAGCAACGCGGCGACGATTGTGATAATGGATCGAAAGGCCGAAAGAAGCCGCGCGCCGCGCAACGGCCTGTCCGATGCGACCCATTCCGACAATACCAAGCCGTTTGCCGGTAATGCGCCGACCGAGCATCCAGGTCGGCGACCAACCTTCCCATTCCCCCGATGGAATGACCGAGGCGCCTTCCACAATACGGCGCGCAACGGAGAGAATGAGGGCCATTGTCATATCGGCCGTATCTTCGGTCAGCACGCCCGGCGTATTGGTCACGGTAATCCCGCGGCGCAAAGCGGCAGTCACATCAATATTATCGACGCCATTACCGAAATTGGCGATCAGCTTCATCGAATCGCCCGCATGGGCAATGATGCCGGCATCGATCCGGTCGGTCACGGTTGGGACGATCACGTCGGCGGCGCGAATCGCATCGGCCAATTCCTGTTGGGACATCGGCCGATCGGTGACATTTAGCCGCGTATCGAATAATTCGCACATGCGCGTCTCGACGACGTCGGGCAATTTCCGCGTCACGATCACCAAGGGCTTTTTCTTGGCCATCCCGTCTGTCCCCACTTCGCCCTATCCACCTGCGACCCCGACAGAATGACGAATCCTTGCGGATTTCACCATCCTTTAACGACGTCGGCGCTTAATCCGTGCGAGGCACAAGCACAGGTCCGACCTGCGCCAAGGGCCTTCGGCCTCTCTAACAGATGGCCCGGCAAACACAAGAATAGCAATGTGCCGCCCCCAAGCTGGGAAGCTGCGACGGAGCTGGCCTGGAGAAGATGCAACATGGCCATTTCGGCCCCGGATCGCTGCAAAAAAGTGCTGAAACGCAGGCCTTTTGGCGTGTTCATGCCTTTGCTTGCAATATCAATAGTCTCGGCTTTCATCGCCATGGCCGGGCTGTTTCCCGCGCATGCGGTCGAACAATTCGGCACATCGACCGGCCTGCGCATTCCCCGCTATGTCAGCCTAAAGTCTGATCGGGTGAATCTGCGCGAAGGCCCCTCCAAGGACCATCGGACCACCTGGGTTTTCCAACGGGCGGGTTTGCCGGTCGAAATCACGGCGGAATCCGAAAACTGGCGCCGTATCAGGGATGCGGAAGGGGCCGAAGGATGGGTTTTCCAATCGCTGCTCTCAAGCCGACGGACCGCCCTTGTCGCACCCTGGCGAAAGGGTGAATTGTTCAATATCCACGCAAAGCCAGCAGAAAACGCCCCGATCGCCGCCCGCCTGCAAGCTGGCGTTCAAGGCAATGTCCGAAAATGCGATGCGGAATGGTGCCGCATAAGCGGGGACGGATTTGAGGGATTCATCCGTAAATCGCTTCTCTGGGGCGTATATCCGAACGAGACTTTCGACTGAAGCCGCGCTCAGCGCTTTTTGCGCAACCGGACCACGACATCGACGCTGGCGATTTCCATGCCTTCAGGGGCTTCCGGGACACGCAGG
>CANHAW010000253.1 GCA_947458675.1 Beijerinckiaceae bacterium | reverse complement strand
GGATGAACCGGCTGCAGAATATCGACAACTCAAAACCGCTTTTTGTCACGCTCAACCCGCCCTTCGAGCCACGCCCTGAACTGACATTTGGGCGTTTCTCCTATGATCATCCGCAATTCGACAGGCCTGCGCTTGAGGCCAAGCGCCGCTTGCACGAGATCCAGGGCGTCAACCGCACCTGGTTTGCCGGCGCCTGGACCGGACATGGTTTCCACGAGGATGGCCTGGCCTCAGGCATATCGGTGGCCGCAAGCCTTGGCTGCCCGGCCCCATGGGCATTGACCCGCGGGGAAGACAAGATGCCTCCGCCTGTCGTAAGCTCACAGAAAAGCGCGGGAACCTCCGCAGCCGAAAAATCTGTCGAGGAAATGACGCCTTGAACGAACGACCGGATATTGTGCCACCGCAGGCCTCTGCCTCGATCTATCGAGGCACGGTCATGCATGCGCGCATGAAGCCGGTCACGCATCGCTTCACCTATCGCGTCTTTTCTCTGCTGATCGATGTCGATGCGCTGGCCCAGGCAGACAAGCTCTCGCCTGTCTTTTCTGTGGCGCGCTTCAATCTTCTCTCCTTTGCCGAGAAGGATCACGGCCCGCGCAATGGCGCGCCGCTGCGCCCCTATGTCGAAAAACTTCTGGCGGGTGCCAATGTCGATCTGCGCGGTGGACGCATTCTGCTGCTCTGCTATCCGCGTATCCTCGGTTTTGTTTTCAATCCTCTGTCGGTCTATTATTGCTATGATGACAAAGGCCATCTCGCCGCGCTTCTCTATGAAGTCCGCAACACATTTGGCGAGATGCATTCCTATGTCGCGCCGATCGAGACGCATGAAATCGATCCATCGGGCATCAAACAGGAACGCGACAAGCTGTTCTATGTCTCGCCCTTCCTCGACATGACCATGCGCTATCATTTTCGCCTGCAACCGCCGGGCGAAACGTTGCGCGTCCGCATTCTCGAAAAGGATCAGCAGGGGCCAATACTGGCAGCGACATTCTCGGGCACACGCCAGGATGTGAACACCAAAACCCTGCTGCAGGCCTTTTTCTCGATGCCCTTGTTGAGTTTCAAAATCGTTGCCGCCATTCACTGGGAGGCCGCGCGCCTCTGGGTGAAGGGTTTGCGACTGACCCCTCGCCCTGCCCCGCCGAGCCTTGCGAGCTATCGCGATGCCAGCCGCGCCGTCCTGCCGGATCCACACCCATGAATATGATGACCAGCACCGATAATTTCGACGCCGGCGTCACCCATGTGACAGCAGAAAACTTTAACAGCCTGGTGAAGAATTATCCCTGGCGGGTGCGCCAAGCCCTTGGCTTCGCCTTGATGCTCGAGCGCGGCGCGCTGGAAGTCCATTTGCCCGATGGTTGCAAATTTCGTTTTGCTGGAAGCGAAGACGGCCCCGAGGCCCTGATGATCATCCATGATCTCGATTTCGCGCGCCATCTGGCAAGCGGCGGCGAGGTCGGCATTTCAGAGGCTTTTCTGCATGGCCATTGGGAAAGCCCCAATCTCACGCGCTTTCTTGAGCTCTTCTGCGTCAACCAACCCGTCATTCAGCGGCTTCTCGATGGAAAACCTTTCGTGCGTTTTCTGCAACGCGTTCGCCATTGGATGAACCGCAATACCAAGGCCGGATCGAAACGCAATATCCATGCGCATTACGACCTCGGCAATCAATTCTACTCGGCCTGGCTCGACAAGACGATGACCTATTCATCGGCGCTCTTCACCAGCCAGACCGGCGATCTCGCCTCGGCGCAGACCGAGAAATATGCCAATCTGGCGCGCGAGATCGATTTGCGGCCTGAGCATCACGTGCTGGAAATCGGCTGTGGCTGGGGCGGCTTTGCCGAATATGCGGCACGCGAGATCGGCGCGCGCGTCACCGGCCTGACAATCAGCAAAGAGCAATTCGATTTTGCAACTGCACGCATGCAGGCCGCCGGATTGTCTGATCGCGTCACCATTAAAATGCTCGATTACCGCGATGAGACGGGAGTGTTCGACCGTATTGCCTCGATTGAAATGTTCGAGGCTGTCGGCGAGGAATATTGGCCGACTTATTTCCAGCAATTGCGCGACCGGCTCGTTGACGGCGGCAAGGCCGGCCTGCAGGTGATCACCATTCAGGACGCGCTGTTTGAGGGCTATCGTCGCGAGCTTGATTTCATCCGCCGCTATATCTTTCCAGGCGGCATGCTGCCGACGCCCACCATCATGCGCAACATGGGCGAAAAGCATGGGCTCTCGCTCTCCAGAGAGCATGTTTTCGGCCTCGATTACGCCATGACCTGCGCCCAATGGCGCGATCGTTTCCGTGCTGCCTGGCCGCAACTCACACCGCTTGGCTTCGACGAAAAATTCCGCCGCCTTTGGGAATATTACCTGTCCTATTGCGAGGCAGGTTTCCGCGCCGGAACAATCGATGTGCGCCAAATGGTCTTCGCCAAGACCTGATGTCGATGACAGATCACGGCAGCATCACGCGTGCGACGCTTGCAGCCTATGCGCTGCCAGCCCTGCCGCTCGCCATATTGACGCTGCCTCTCTACGTGCTCGTGCCGGCCTTCTACGCGCGTGAATTGGCCCTGCCCATTGCCGCTGTCGGCCAAGCCCTCCTCTTCGTTCGCATTGTCGATGCTCTGAGCGATCCGGTGGTCGGTGTTTTTGCCGATCGCTGGCGTCCCGCCTTCGGGCGGCGCCGTCTGTGGTTTGCGCTGGCTGCAGTACCGACAGCAATTGGCGCTTTCTTTGTTTTTACGCCGCCCGAGGGCGCAGGCGTTTCCTATCTGATCGTCTGGGGCATGATCCTGTCGGTTGCCTGGACCGTCGCCCTCGTACCCTATACGGCCTGGGGCGCCGAACTCTCGACCGATTATGCAGGGCGCGCACGCATAGCTGGTTGGCGCGAGACATTCGCGCTGGTCGGCACATTGCTCGCGCTCTTTGCCCAAGTGCTGGTGCCGCTCGCCGGATTTCCGGGTGAACGCGCGGTGCTTTTTGCGCTGGCAATCTTCATTGTCGCAATGCTGCCGCTTGCCACATTCATTGCCGTTGCGCGTGTGCCCGAGCCGCAGGATATGTCGCGCAAGCGGCTGGAGCTGCGCGAGGGCCTTGGCCATATGGCGCGCAACCGTCCATTTGTGCGCCTCATTCTGGCCTTCCTGCTGAATGGCTTCGCCAATGGTTTCCCGGCGACCCTGTTTTTGTTTTATGTCAGCGAGCGGCTGAAAAACGGCGATGCTGCAGGACCGCTTCTGGTCCTCTATTTTCTCTGCGGCATTGCCGGCGTACCGCTCTGGCTGAAACTCGCCGCGCGCACATCAAAGCATCGCGCCTGGTGCATCGCCATGCTGCTGGCCTGCGCCTGTTTTCTTCCCGCTGTCTTTCTGGGTGCGGGCGATGTCACCATTTTCGCACTTGTCTGCGTGGGAACGGGCCTGGCGCTTGGCGCCGATCTCATGTTGCCGCCAGCCATCCAGGCCGATGCCATCGATGTCGATACGGCGACGACAGGTGAACAACGCACCGGTCTCTATTTTGCTGCCTGGGGCCTAGCGACGAAACTTGCTCTCGCACTGGCGGTTGGCATTGCCTTCCCGATCCTGAGCGCCGCCGGTTTCGATCCTGGTGCGGGCCTGCGCGAGGAAGGCGGCCTTGCCATGCTCGCGTTTCTTTACGCGGGTCTGCCGATCGCGCTCAAAATCGCGGCCATTGCGGTCATGTGGAACTTTCCGCTCGATGCGAAAATGCAGGCGCTATTGCGCGCCCAGATCGACGGACGCTGAACTATCTTCCTGTCGTTTTTGAAACGAGCGAGAAATACGAGGAATAGGGCAGCATGTTCACGGCTTTCAAAAGCCAAGCCATGCG
>CANHAW010000252.1 GCA_947458675.1 Beijerinckiaceae bacterium | reverse complement strand
GCCAAAATGCGCGAACAGGCCGATCTCGTGCAACGCGAAGTGCGCGAATTGATGAAGGACGTGCGCCGGCTGGCCGAGCGGACAGCCAAGCTCGACCAGCATTTCAGACTGGTGACGAAAGATATTGAGGAGATAGGCACTTCGACCGGCAAGATTTCCAAACGCGGCGAGAAGATCGAGGCGGTGGAAATCGAAACCGATCGCCCGGCCGAAAAGCCTCTGCTCACAGCCCCCTAGAAATCGGTTCTCTGCCGGATAGCGGCAGCCAGAGTTCCATCATCGAGATAATCGAGCTCGCCGCCGACCGGCACGCCATGGGCAAGCCGCGTCACGCGAATATTCTGCGCGCTGAGCAGGTCCGTCACATAATGGGCCGTGGTCTGGCCATCGACGGTTGCATTGACGGCCAGAATGACCTCGCGCACGCCATCGGCCTGCACACGATCGACCAGCGAAGCCAGATTGAGATCTTTGGGGCCGATGCCATCGAGCGGCGACAGAGTTCCGCCAAGCACGTGATAGCGCGCGCGAATGGCACCGGCGCGCTCAAGCGCCCAGAGATCGGCCACTGTTTCGACAACAACAAGTACAGCGCCATCGCGTCGCTCATCGCGACAGATCGTGCAGGGCTCGCATGTATCGACATTGCCGCAGGCCGTGCATGTGATGATGCGCTCGCGCGCGACCTGCATGGCATCCGCCAGCGGCCCGAGCAATTCCTCGCGCTTGCGGATCAGATGCAGAGCTGCGCGGCGCGCCGAACGCGGGCCCAGCCCCGGCAATCGCGCCAGCAATTGGATGAGACGCTGGATTTCAGGACCGGCAACGCGTTCAGCCAAAAGATCGACCTCAGAAGGGGAGTTTCATGCCGGGCGGCAGCGGCAGACCGGCGGTGATCGCCTGCATTTTTTCAGCCACCATTGCCTCGCCCTTGCGGCGCGCATCCTCATGGGCGGTGACGATCAGATCCTCGACAATTTCCTTTTCGGATGGCTGCAGCAAAGACGCGTCAATATCGACGCCTCGCATCGCACCCTTGGCCGTCATGGTAACGCGCACCATGCCACCGCCAGCCTGGCCCTCAACCGTGACATTTTCCAGCTCGGCCTGCAGATCAGCCATCTTCTGCTGCATGGCCTGCGCCTGCTTCATCAATCCGAACATGTCTTTCATCATCGGGCCTTTCAAAAATCCTCGTCGTCGGTCACGTCGGAATCGACATAGACCACATCTTCGCCGCCCGGTGCAGAGGGACGGAAAGAGACCGGGGCTGGAACAATTTCTGGCTCAAGCGTGCGCACGGCGACAATTTCTGCGCCGGGAAAGCGTTCAAGCACGCTGCGCACCAGCGGCTCGGCGCGCACGCCGCGCATGCGCTCGGCCTCTTTCGCATCGCTCATTTCCTTGAGCGTAGGCGCGCCCTGTTCGTTGGACAAAGCCACCAGCCAGCGCTCGCCAGTCCATTCCTGCAGCTTGCGCATCAGCGCCTGCGCGATGGAAGGCGAAGCGCCCTGCGCCAAAGCAAATTCAAACGAGCCGTTTTCAATCCGCACCGGGCGCACATCGCGCTCGAGTGCGACTTTCATCTGGATGTCGCGATTGCTTTGCGCCAGAGCGACCATGTCCTGAATGGAAGAAATGCGCGGACCGGCATAAGCGCGCGGCGCATTTTGCGGCGCGACCATAGCCGCCGGCGCGCGCAGGGCCGAGCCCTGCGCCATGGCCGTCGCACCGCCGCTGCCACCGCCACCCCCCGACATGGGCGAAGGTGTGTTGCGCGCGGGCGCATCCTGCAGGCGTTTCAGCAGATCTTCGGGCGTCGGCAGATCGGAGGCATGGGCAAGACGCACAAGCACCATATCGGCGGCCGCAAGCGGACGCGCCGATTGGCGCACATCGTGAATGCCCTTGCTGAGAATCTGCCAGGCGCGCGTGAGCACGGCGGGGCCGAGCACGGCAGCAAATTCGCGCCCGCGCTTCAATTCATCAGGTGTGACCGCACCATCGGGCTTGGTGTTGGGCGCCAGCCGCAAGCGCGTGACGAAATGCACGAATTCTGCAAGATCGGTGAGAATGAGCGCGGGATCGGCGCCCTGATCATATTGCTCTTTCAATCCATTCAGGGCGGTGGCGACATCGCCCTTCATGACATTTTCAAACAGATCGACAATGCCGGCGCGATCGGCGACGCCGAGCATGTCGCGGATCGTCTGCGCGCCAATCTCATCGGCGGTGGCGGACGAGCCATGGGCAATGGCCTGATCAAGCAAAGAGAGCGCATCGCGCACCGAGCCTTCGGCGGCGCGCGTTACAAGCGCCAGAGCCTCGCGCGAGACGCCGACATTTTCCTTGGCGCAAATGCCGGCCAGATGATCGATCAGCACATCCGATTCGATGCGGCGCAGATCGAAACGCTGGCAGCGCGAGCGCACCGTCACGGGGACTTTTTCAATCTCGGTTGTGGCGAAGAGAAAACGCACATGCGGGGGCGGCTCTTCCAGCGTTTTCAAAAGGCCGTTGAATGCGGCCTTCGAGAGCATGTGCACTTCGTCGATAATGTAGACTTTGCAGCGCGCCATGACCGGGCGATAGCGCGCGCTCTCAATGATCTCGCGAATATCGTCAATGCCGGTGTGGGAGGCAGCATCCATTTCGATCACATCGACATGGCGGCTTTCGATGATCGCCTGGCAATGCACACCAAGCTCGGGCATGTCGACGGTTGGCCGATCGATGCCTTTGTCGGGCACGGCATAATTGAAGGCGCGCGCCAAAATGCGCGCAGTCGTCGTTTTGCCGACGCCGCGCACGCCGGTCAAAATATAGGCCTGATGGATGCGGTCGAGCTTGAAAGCATTGGTGAGCGTTCTCACCATGGCTTCCTGGCCGATCAGATCCTCAAAACTGGAGGGGCGATATTTGCGCGCCAGCACACGATATTCGCCGGCAGACTCTTTGCGCACGGGCGCAGGGCCGAGATCGAGGCCGAGCGAGGGCGCATCGCCGTCCGGGCTTGAGGAGATCGGCGGAAGCGCATCATTCATGCTGGGGAGCCGGTTCACGACAACGCGCTCTCGCGCGCTGGAAGAAAGTGGGAGGCTGGACAGAGACCCGCCCGGTCTCGTTAGGGCTGCTTCCTTCCGGACCTGACCCGGTTGGCGAGTGGTGCGTCCACCGCCAACCTCCCGAGCCTTATTTGGCAGTCCAAGGCTCGGGATGCAAGGGGCTGTGTGGATAGAGGGCCTTGTCAGGCGACTGCATCGAGGCCTTTGCGCGCCAGAAGGTTGAGCAGTTTGAGCGAGGGGCCGCTGGGGTGCTTGGCGCCTGCTTCCCACTGACGCACGGTCGAGGCGCTCGTGTTCAATACAGCCGCCAGCACAGCCTGGCTTAATCTCTGAGAGCGCCGCAGCTTTTTGATCTTCTCGGCATCGAACGGCTCGACTGGAGCCAGACACAGAACATCGTATTGGCGCATGTTGCGCTTTTCGATGAGGCCGAGCCGCGCGAGATCGCTGGCTGTTTGATGGATTGCCCCCAGAAGAGGGCTTTCTGCTTTAGGGCGTGCCATGGCCAATCTCCTCAATTGCGCCGTCTTGCAGGGCAATCTCCAAACCTTCATCATCCAGTGCGAGCAGATTTTGCGACAGGATCTTGAGCGCCGCTTGCTCGCGTTGCGTGATATCCGCCCGCTCGTTCTTTTTGAATCCGTAGACATAGAACCAGTGTCGCCCGGCTCGGGTCGCGACGAGCGTACGCACACTACCCCGCTTGCCTTTGCCATCTACGCCGATGCGCTTTTTGTAGAGTCCCCCGCCAAGATCGCCATCATGCAGCCCCTTCGACAATTCGTGAACGGCAACCATCAATGCCGCATCAGCTATGCCGACTT
>CANHAW010000251.1 GCA_947458675.1 Beijerinckiaceae bacterium | reverse complement strand
AGCCGCACGCAAAGCGCGCCGGCTGAGGCCGGATCGAGCCCGCGATCGAGGACGAGAACGCGAACGAAACCGTTGACCGGCCGGAAGTCGCAGGCCACCGCCGCCTGGCTGCCGACAACGGAGGAAGCCGCAACGGTGGAGGGGTCGAAAATATCGTCAATGACCGGCTCGCGCGTCGGGCGCATCAGGTGCAGATCCACCGAGACGAGGTGACGGCCGGGCTGCGGCAAAGCGGCAAAGACCGAGGCAATACCGCCGGCCGCCGGCGTGAAGGGCGTTTCCGCATCGCCCGCCTGTTCCAGCGTATAGGTGGCAAATTCGCTGTGCTGCTCGAAGCGTAGAGATTGATTGCCGAGGCTGACCCGGAAATGTTTGGCGCCCGGATCGGGCCCGTGCAGCCCGTGCTCGCGGCAGAAATTGGCCAGCGCCGCACGGGCGGCCTGGGCTTCCTGCGCATCGGTCATGAAGGCGAAATGCAACAGGCGGGTGGGCGTCTGCAGCGGGTAAAAGGGCCGCGCATGAACCTCACCCAGAACGGCAGCGCGCTCGGGATGGGGGACGGGAGAAGGGAAAAGGGCGTTGGCGACGCTCACGGGTTCACTTCCTCGTATAACGGGCTCATCCGCGACAATCGTCGCCTTGCCCTCGACCTCGGCCTGGGCCAATTTGCCCCGGCTGCCCCTCATACGGGCGAAACGCTTCTGGAGACCACTTTGGCTGAAGGCCTTGTTTATCGCCCCCGCGTCGGGCTTTTTGCCACCTGCCTGGTCGATCTGTTCCGACCCTCAATCGGTTTCGCAGCTGCGAAACTGCTGGAGGATGCCGGCTGCGAAATCATCGTCCCGCCCCAGACCTGCTGCGGCCAGCCGGCCTTCAATTCAGGCGACCGGACCAGCGCCCGCGACCTCGCCCTGCAGGTGATGGATGCCTTTACCGGCTGCGATTATATCGTCGCCCCCTCGGGATCCTGCGCCGGCATGATTGCCAAACATTATCCCGAGCTTTTCGACGAGCCACAGCTCGCCGCCCGCGCCCGCACCTTTGCCGCCAAAACCCATGAGCTTGTCAGCTTCCTGACCGATGTCCTGGGCGTCACGAAAGTCGATGCAAAATTCGAAGGGCGCGTGACCTATCACGATTCCTGCTCGGGCCTGCGCGAACTCAACATTAAAGACCAGCCGCGAAAATTGCTCGCCAGCGTGCGCGGGCTCGAATTGGTCGAGATGAAAAACAGCGATGTGTGCTGCGGGTTCGGCGGAACATTTGCCGTCAAATATGGCGAAATCTCCGATGCGATTGTTGCCGAGAAAACCCAGAATGTCGAAGCCACAGCGGCCCATGTTCTGCTCGCCGGCGATCTCGGCTGCCTGATGAATATGGCTGGAAAATTGTCGCGCGAGGGCAAGGTCATGGATGTGCGCCACATTGCCGAAGTGCTGGCCGGCATGACCGATGAGGCGCCCATTGCCGCCGCGCGGAGGCCTGCCCGATGAGCCTGCATCCCACCACGCCCGAATTCAAAGAAAACGCCCATCGCGCTTTGGGCGACAGCGAATTGCAAAAAGCACTGGGCCATGTGCGGCAGAATTTTATCGACAAGCGCAAGGCTGCCGCCGATCGCCTGCCGGAATTCGAAGCCCTGCGCGACGCCGCCGCCGATCTGAAAGATCACGTGCTCGCCCATCTTGATCTTTATCTCGAGACCTATGAAACGCGCGTGCGCGCCAGCGGCGGCCATGTTCATTTTGCCCGCAATTCGGTGGAAGCCTGCCGGACCATTGTCGACATTTGCAAAAGCCATGGCGCCCGCAGCGTCACCAAGGGCAAGAGCATGGTGTCGGAAGAGATCGGGCTGAATGCCGCCATCGAGGCTGCCGGCATGATCGCGGTCGAGACCGATCTGGGCGAATATATCATCCAGCTGCGGCACGAGACGCCCTCGCATATTATCGCGCCCGCCGTGCATCTGACAAAGGAACAGGTCGAGAAGGATTTTCGGCGCGAGCACACACATCTGGATGCCAACCGCGACCTGTCAGAACCGGTGCAATTGCTGACGGAGGCCCGCACCATTCTGCGCGAAAAATTTCTCGCCGCAGATGTCGGCATTACGGGTGCCAATTTCCTCGTGGCGGAAACCGGCACGTCGATCATCGTCACCAATGAAGGCAATGGCGATCTCACGCAAACCTTGCCCAAGGTTCATATTGTCATTGCCTCCATCGAGAAAATCGTACCGACGCTCGAAGATGCGAGCCTGTTGATGCGCGTGCTGGCGCGCTCGGCCACCGGCCAGGACATGTCGGTCTATACAACGCTCTCGACCGGCCCACGCCGCGAGCAAGATCCCGACGGCCCGCAACATTATCATGTCGTGCTGGTCGACAATGGGCGCTCGGCCATGCTCGGCACCGAATTCGAAGACATGCTGCGCTGCATTCGCTGCGGCGCCTGCATGAACCATTGCCCCGTCTATCATGCCATCGGCGGACATGCTTATGGCTGGGTCTATCCAGGCCCGATGGGCTCTGTGCTGACGCCCTCATTGATCGGTGTCGACAAGGGCGGACATTTACCCAATGCCTCGACATTCTGCGGACGTTGCGAAAGCGTCTGCCCGGTGAAGATTCCTCTGCCAAAACTGATGCGCCATTGGCGCGAACGCGAATTCGAGCGCCACCTCACGCCTGCCGTGCAGCGTTACGGCCTCGCTCTCTGGGCCTTTTTCGCGCGTCGTCCGGCGCTTTATCGGCTCACCACTTCGCTCGCCATGCGCGCACTGGCAAAAATCGCCGGCGAGCGCGGGCTTTTCACCTCCCTGCCCTTCGCCAAGGGCTGGACGCAGACGCGCGACCTGCCCGCGCCCGCAGGCCAGACTTTTCAGACGCAATGGCGGGCGCGACAGAAGGAGCGCCGTCGATGAGCGCGCGCGACGATATTTTTGCCAACATCCGCCGCTCGCTGGGCGTCACCGGCAAGGAAGCGACTCGGCGCGCCAGCGTTGCCCAGCGTCTCGCTGAAGCGCCGCGCGGTATCGTGCCGACACGCGGACAGGGCAGCAATGCCGCAAGACTCGCAACCTTTCTGACCGAAGCCCAACGCGTATCGGCCAGCAATGTCGTGCTGGACAATGCCGCAGCTGTGCCCGACGAAGTGGCCCGCTATCTGCGCGAGATCAATGCGCCGCTGGCAGTCAAGATCGGGCAGGATGAGAGACTTGCCTTTCTCGATTGGGAGCGCGCCGGCGTCAGCGTGACGCAAGGGCCCTCCGACGGATCGGATCTGAATGCCGTCAGCCATGCTTTTGCCGGCGTTGCCGAGACGGGATCGCTTGTCATTCTCTCCGGCCCTGAAAATCCGGCGACGCTGAATTTCCTGCCCGACAATCATCTTGTTGTTCTGGCAGCAGCCGATCTTGCCGGCGACCTTGAGAATGTCTTGGCACGTTTGCGGACGCAATATGGCAAAGCCATCATGCCGCGCACATTCAATATCATCACCGGCCCCTCGCGCTCGGCCGATATTGAACAGACGCTTTTGCTGGGCGCACACGGCCCGCGCCGGCTGCACATCATCATCACGCTTGGCTGAGCTGCAACGTCCTCGCCTTTGTCGCGTTCACAACGCGACAAGGAGCCGTTTCATGAGCAAGTTTTCACGCAAAAGAATTGAGCCGCAGACGAAACTGGACAATGAATTGACCGAACAGGTCGAAGAATCTCTCCCCGGCAGCGATGAGCCCAGCACCGCCCAGACCGGCACATCCGCCGGCGCGCCGGAAAAACACAAATCGACAGATGCAGGCTCTGAGGCCGAACTCGCCCGCCAGCAGACGACAAAGACGAAGTAAACCCGTCATTGCGAGGAGCGCAAGCGACGTGGCAATCCAGAATCGCACCGTCTT
>CANHAW010000250.1 GCA_947458675.1 Beijerinckiaceae bacterium | reverse complement strand
TGGGAACGAATGAAGCCGTGCGGATCCTCGATCACGGCGCCAGCGCCTCAATCCAGGACAAGCCATCATTTGTGGCCCCGCGCGGACGATATTCGCAACCGATCCAGCCCTCCCAGCCAAGTGCGGCAATTTCAGCGAGCACTGTCTTGTAATTGATCTCGCCCTCGTCCGGCTCGCGCCGGCGCGGCACGGAGGCAACCTGAAAATGTCCGATCAAGGGCCAGTGACGACCGATGCGACGCAGGAGATCGCCTTCGAGAATTTGCACATGATAGAGATCGAAGAGGATTTTCAGTTCCGGATGACCGACCGCTGAAATCAGCTCGGCTGCATGGTCCGACCCTTTCAGAAAATAATCAGGTCGATCATAGGGATTGAGCGGCTCGATCAGCAAAATCACGCCAGCGCGTTCTGCTTTTTCGCAAGCCTCGCTCATGTTGGAAAGAAAGGTCGCGCGCGCTGCCTGGCCCGACACATCTTTCGTGACGCCAGACAGGCAATGCAGCGTTTTGGCGCCAAGCTCATGAGCATAATCGAGACCGCGGGCGAGGCTGTCGCGAAACTCCTGTTCGCGACCGGGCAGAGCCGCAAGACCAAATTCGCCGCGCGCCAGATTGCCGGCCGGCGCATTAATGCCTGTCATGGCAATGCCGGCAGCATCCAACCGCTTGCGCAGGTCGCGCGCGGGAAGATCATAGGGAAACTGACACTCGACAGCACGAAAGCCGGCCCGCGCCGCCGCATCGATACGGTCAGCGAAAGCATGTTCGGTGAAGAGCATGGAAATATTGGCGCAAAAGCGCAGATGCCTGTCCATGGGACAAATCTAGCCTGCCATGGGCGCGCGGCACAATGGCGGAAAAATCAAAACCCCTTGGTCGAAACGCCGAATTCGGCGAGCTTTTCACTGAGCTCGACAATCTTTCGGCGCAAGGCACGGTTCTCATATTCCAGTTCGCCGACACGCTCGATCAGGGAATCGCTCTCCGGCCGCTTGCTGGCCTGCGGCTGTTCGAAATAGACGCCGATCATATCGCCCACGCGCCAGCGCACATGACAGGAATAGATGCGGTTGCGGGAAGGAATTTCGAGCCGGAAACGGTCGGGTACATCCGCAACGCCCTGCCCCTTGAGGCAGGCACCATCGGCGGACAGATTGCGGATCTGGCAATCGAGCGATGAGCGCGTGCTGTTGAAATAAACGCGCCCGGTGATCAGCGTGCGCAACCGATCGCCAACGCGCCGCTCGGCCGCTGCCCCGCCGGAGTTTTCGGGGCGAGACCCATGACCCCGCTGGTCCTGATTGTCCATAAGCGAATCGCTCACGATCGAAAAACAACCAAGCCTACACGATGCCGGAGCCGTGATCTGGGCGGGGGAGCGCACAGGAGCGATCAGAGAGGCGGCAAGATGCTGAAGGACGTCAGGAACCTGGCACAAAAAAATTTTCGTGTGCAGGCCGCAAGATGGTCTTCACGATAGCGTTTCCCGCTCTGCCGCCGCTTGATGAAAGTCTGAACCTGCATCTAGTCTGAGACAAAGCTGCGAGGCGACAAGGGAGAATGGCCATGTCCTCAAGAATGATACACCTCGGCCTATTGGCTGCTTTCACATCTGCCGGGACCGGCATCGCCGCAGCGCAATCCGCCGCCGATTTCTACAAGGGCAAGAATGTCACCGTTCTGGTCGGCTTTTCCGCCGGGGGCGGCTATGACCAATATGCGCGCGTGCTCGCCCGCCATATGGGACGCCATATTCCCGGCAACCCCGACATGATCGTCCAGAACCAGCCGGGTGCTGGAAGCCTCAATGCTGTGCGCCAGCTCGACGCCACTCAGCCGAAGGATGGCAGCGTGCTCGGCACGTTCAACCCCGGTCTGATCACCGAATCCCTGACCGATCCCACCAAGGTGAAATTCAATTTCAACGAAGTTGCCTGGGTCGGCAGCGTCACGCGCGATTTCCGCGTCTGCTACATGTGGCACACGACCGGCGTGAAAAACTGGGAGGAAATGGTCAAGGATCCTGAGGTCATTCTGGGTGGCACCGGCAAGGGCACGGGCTCTTATGTGAACGGCGCTATTTTGCGCAACCTTTTCGGCATCAAAGTGAAACACGTCCTCGGCTTCCCCGGCAGCGCAGACCAGCGCCTTGCCATCGAGCGCGGCGAATTGGAAGGCGATTGCGGCTCGTGGAGCAGTGTGCCGCCGGAATGGATCCGCGATCGCAAGGTCAATCCGATCGTCACTTTCTCGCCCGTCGAAAGCCCGGAACTGCCCGCCGGCGTGCCCTATGTCGGAAAATTTGCGACAAATGATGTCCAGACGCAGACGCTTGAAATGCTGATTGCATCAGGCGAACTCGGACGCCCCTTCATCATGTCGAAGGCGGTTCCGAAGGATCGGCTCGCTGTCATGCGCAAAGCCTTCGACCTGACAATGGTCGACAAGCAATTCCTCGACGAGTCACTGAAACAAATGCTTCCCGTCAATCCGATTGACGGCGAGGAGGCGGCAAAAATCATCGACAAAATCTATAAAATGCCGCCCTCGATTGTCGCCAAGGCAAAGGAAGTGCTCGACTGACGCAAACTTGCGCAGCCTCAGATCATTTCTGCCATTCGGAATGACCAAGCTCGGCGAGCCGACGCACCAGCTCGCCGACGCGCTTGCGCAACATGGCATTTTCCATTTCAAGCGCCAGAAGCCCGGCGCCTGAAGAGGCTGACGTCTTTTGCTCATCGAGAAATTGCACGCCGGCCGCCTGTTGCGAACGCCAACGCAAGACAGCGCGCCATTTTGTCTGGCGCATCGGAATTTCTAGTTCGAAGACCGGCGGCAGGGACAGGGTTTCGCTCAAAGACAATAGCGCGCCCGTTGCCGAAATATTGCGGATCTGACAATCGATCGCCGAACGCCCATCTTGAAAGACGGCGCGCGCGCCCAGGATTGTGCGCATGCGCGCTGCACCCCTTTTGTCCGCCCCGTCATGATTCGATTGATCTCTCATGCCGAATTGTCTCTCTCGCCAAACATAAAGAGATTAGCGGAAAGAGCTTGCCTGAAAATAAATAAAAAGGCGATTAGTCTTTTATTTTCATGTGTTTAGCTCAAGCTTTAACGGCGGTCCTGCGGCCAGGTTTTCTGCACCGCCACGCAAGCGACACCCAGCGAGACGGCCACGACGGCAAAGACACCGCCAATGCCCATCGCAGCCGCAAGCAGGCTGGCTGAGAACGGCAGCACAACCTGTCCGAGACGATTGCCGGTGAGGCGCAGCGACAGCGCTGTCGCCCGCACATTGCTTGGCGAAAGCTCGACAACGCCTGAGAAGCAGAGAGTGGACGAAATGCCGAGGCCAAAGCCGACCGCAATGGCTGCAATATAGAGAGCGGCAAGCGGCACCGGAAAAGCAATGACGGCAAGTCCCACGGCGGCAATCAGCATCGTGCCAATGGTCAGCGGCACGCGCCCGACAATCCGGAACAAGGTCGGGTAAGCAGCGCGCGATGCCATGGAGGCGAAAGCCCGCACCATCAGGATCCAGCCGATATGGCTCGCTTCGATATTTCGTTCCGTGCCGAGCACCGGCATGAAGACGATCATGAGATCGAAGGTCGTCACCGTCATGACGCTGGCAAAGACAATCGCCGGCATGCCCTCCAGACGCAGGATCTCGCCGACACGCAAGCGCTCTTCCTTCGCATCGCGCGGCGGCTTGGGCGGCGCACGGCGCAGGCCAAGGCTGATCCCGACCGAGAGGACACAAACAATGACACCCATCAGAAACAGAAGATCGCTTGGGGCCACGCGCGCATCGCCCGCTGCAAGACCCATCAGAAAGGGGTCAAGCGCCTGACCGACGGCCAGGCCCAGCATGTAAAGGCTGAATGCATTTTCGCGGCTG
>CANHAW010000249.1 GCA_947458675.1 Beijerinckiaceae bacterium | reverse complement strand
GAAAACCATAAGTGCCAAAGCCCTCGATCTGGCGGAAACAGGCTTCGGCAAATTCGCGGTCATAGCCGCGCGCCGCCATGCCCTCGACCATTTTTGTGTGAAACGTGCCGATCGTGCCGACCTTTTTGAATGTCGCCATGGCGCGGCGCAATTGATCGGCTTCCGATGGCGTGAAGCCTGCTGCGACAATGGCGATTTTCATCGCCTGTTCCTGAAACAAAGGCACGCCGAGCGTTTTGCCCAGAACGCTTTCAAGTTCCTTTGATGGATAGGTGACTTTTTCCAATCCCTGCCGGCGGCGCAAATAGGGATGCACCATATCGCCCTGGATGGGGCCGGGGCGCACAATGGCGACTTCAATGACGAGATCGTAGAAAGCGCGCGGCTTGAGGCGCGGCAGCATGGACATTTGCGCGCGGCTCTCGATCTGGAACACGCCGATTGTGTCGGCGCGCGAGATCATCTCATAGACGCATGGCTCTTCCGCCGGAATCGTGGCGAGCGTGAGATCGCGCGCATAATGGCTGCGCAGCAGGTCAAACCCTTTGCGCAGGCAAGACAGCATGCCCAGCGCCAGCACATCGATCTTCAATATGCCGAGCGCATCGAGATCGTCCTTGTCCCATTCAATTGTCGTGCGATCTTCCATCGCGGCATTGGCAACGGGCACGACTTCATCGAGCCGCGCGCGTGTGATGACAAAGCCGCCCGTATGTTGCGAGAGATGGCGCGGAAAGCCGGTGAGTTCTTGCGCCAGTGCCAGCGTCTGTTTGAGGCGCGGCTCGTTTGGATCGAAACCGATGCGGCGGATTTCTGCCTCGTCGAATGTGCCCGAGCGCCAGCCAAAGACGGCGCCCGACAAAGAATTCAGCGCATCTTCCGAATAGCCGAAAGCCTTGCCGACATCGCGAATGGCTGATTTGGCGCGATAGGAAATGACGGTCGCAGTCAGCCCCGCGCGCAGCCGTCCATAGCGCGCGTAAATATATTGCATCACCTCTTCGCGCCGCTCATGTTCGAAATCGACATCGATATCGGGCGGCTCCTTGCGCTCGGGCGAAATGAATCGCTCGAAAAGAAGATCGTGTTTTGTCGGATCGACTTCGGTAATGCCGAGGCAGAAACAAATGGTGGAATTGGCTGCCGAGCCACGCCCCTGGCACAAAATACCGCGCCCGCGCGCAAAGCGCACAATGTCATGCACGGTGAGGAAATAGGCCGCATATTTCATCTGCGCGACGAGTTTCAATTCGTGCCGGATTGTTGCGGCCACCTTTTCGGGCACGCCGTCGGAATAGCGAAAACGCGCGCCCTCCCATGAAAAATATTCGAGCGCCTCCTGTTCGCTGGAAAATCCCTCGCGCACTTCATCGGGATATTCATAAGCAAGCTCATCCAGCGAAAAGCTGAGGCCGTTCAGAAAGCGTTGCGTCTCTTCAATGGCCTGCGGGGCTTCACGAAAGATGCGGGCCATTTCGCGTGGCGATTTCAGATGCCGCTCGGCATTGACAGCCAGCTGTGTGCCGGCAGAATCAATCGTCAAGCCTGCGCGCGTGCAGGTGAGAATATCGGCGAGCGGGCGACGCGTGCTCGTGTGCATATGCACATCATTTGTCGCCAGCAGCGGCAGCCGGTGCTTTGAGGCCAGCGCATGACGCGTGATGAGATCGCGCCGCATGGAGCGGCCATAGGTCATGCGCGCAGCAATCCACAGGCGGTGTGGGGCCAGTTCTTTCAGCGCCGCAATGCGCGCATCAATGGTCGCGCCATCGGCCGTCATCGGGCCGCTTGAAATGGGAAGCAGCGCCAATTGCAGGCCCTGCGCATGGTCTGCAAGATCTTCGAAAAAGAGTGTGCAGGCGCCTTTTTCTGCGCGCAAATTGCCGCGCGTCAGCAGGCGCGAGAGACGCGCATAAGCAGCGCGGTCCTGCGGATAGGCGAGAAGATCGGGCGTGCCATCGGCAAAAACAAGTCGCGCGCCAATGGCGAGTTTGAGCCCCTTGGCGGCGGCCCCGTTCTCGCGGGCATAAACATGCGCGCGCACAATTCCCGCCAGCGAATTGCGGTCGGCAATGCCGATGCCGGTGAGGCCAAATGCGAGCGCCTGCGCCACCATTTCCTCGGGATGCGAGGCACCGCGCAGGAAAGAGAAATTGGTGGTGACGGCAAATTCGGCATAGGCGGTCATTTTACCCTCCCCCTTGAGGGGAGGGCGACTCGGCGCAGCCGAGCGGGGTGGGGGTTGTGCAACCAAGCCCCGTCATTGCGAGGAGCAAAGCGACGAAGCAATCCAGAGCCGCATGTGTTGATCTGGATTGCTTCGCTGCGCTCGCAATGACGTTTCTGTTTTGCTTCTCCCATGGGGAGAAGCTGTCACGCAAAGCGTGACTGATGAGGGGATGCGCCTCGTATTGATCGGCAGCGTAACCCCTCACCCGGCTGCTTCGCAGCCACCCTCTCCCTTTGGGAGAGGGTTGAGCCTCATGCAAACAGGCCATGCACATACCATTTCGGTCTTGCGGTTTCGCTGGCGTAAAGTCCTTCGCGAAAGAGCCAGAAGCGCTGGCCCTCTTTGTCTTCGATGCGAAAATAATCGCGTGTCAGCGCCTGTGTTTCCTGGCTCCACCAGAGCGGCGAAATGCGCTCGGGGCCTTCGAAGGCTGCGACTTCATGGGTGAGACGCCGCCAGCGAAAACGCAAAGGCGGGCCATCGGGTACGGAGGCAATGGCCTCCACCGGTTCGGGGCGCTCAAACAGGCGTAACGGCCGCTCTGGCGCCTCGCTGTGTGTGTCGCTGCCAAGATCGAAAGCCGAGGCTTTGGTCGTAGATCGTGCCGCGGGAATGGCAAGCACGGCATGTTCAGGCCAATGATGATCCTGCGGCTCAAGCCGCAAGACGCGGCGCGTGCCGAGCCTTGCGCCCAGCCGGTCGAGCAGATCGGCCATGCGCGCGGCGCGCTCATCCTCCGTCAGGCCGAGATCGCCCTGATTCTTGCCTTTCTGCTGCAGCATTTTCTGCGCGGGATCGAGCGTATCGGCCTGCGTCACGGCCAGGCGCACGAGATCGAAACCGTAGCCTGCATCGAGCGGATCTTCATCGCGCGTTCGGCCCGCCGCTTCCAGTCGCTCGTGGAAGAGCCGCGCAATGGCAGCAGGATCGCGCACAGGCCGGCTCGTGCCGGCATGAATATGGCGAACTGCGCCATCGACGCGAAACAGCGTGACGCAGAGATGTCGTGCGCCTTCTCCATGGCGCTCCAGCATGTGGCAAATCTCTTGCCCCAATGCGGCAATCGTCGCCTCAATATGATCGCGCGCGGCAATGCCCTCGGCAAAGCGCCGCTCGACAATATAGGCAGGCGCTTCAAAGCGCGGCGAGATGGGATTTTTCGCATGGCCCAGCATGGCGTCGAGCGTGTCGAAAATCTTTGCGCCATAACGCGCGGCAATGGGTGCGCGCGGGCGCATATAAATATCGCCGATCTGTTTCAGCCCGGCGCGCGAGAGCGCGGCGACATTTGCCTCGTCAAGCTGCAGCGCTGCTACGGATAGGGGCGCGACGAGCCTGAGCAAAGATTTTTCATCCTGCGGCGCCATGCGGGTTTTCGAAAAACGCGCCAAAGCCCAGGCCGCTTCCGGCGTGGCGGCGGCGGCGGTGACGCCCGTTATGCCCTGGCGCGCGAGACGCTCCTCAATCTCGCGCATGGCTTTTTCGATGCCGCCAAACAGATGCGCCGCACCGGTCATGTCGAGCATGCAGCCATCGGGCGCATCGAGTGCGGCGAGCGGGGTAAATCTGCGGCACCAATCGGCAATGGCGGTCAGGCGCTTGTCATAGGCAGCTGCATCATGTTCGCGAAGATCGAGATGGGGCGAAATGGCGCGCGCATCCGACAGCGACATGCCAATATGCAGG
>CANHAW010000248.1 GCA_947458675.1 Beijerinckiaceae bacterium | reverse complement strand
CACCCGCAATGGCGCGTTCAGGATGGAAATGCGCCATGGCCTGCAAGATCACATCGACCAGTTTCAGATTGACCATCTGGTAATTGGACACGGGCGCCGGCGGATTGGCATGTGTCACCGTGCCGGGCTTGCAGACAATGCGCACCGCATCGCGCATGCCGTCATTGAAAGCAAAGCGCGGCCCCAGCGAGCCGATCAGCGAATAGAAGACGCAGGCCTCCACCATGGAGGGGCGCAAATTGACCGGGCCCTTGGCTTGCGGATCGCTGTTGGAAAAATCGAACGTTGCCAGCCCGTCTTTCACATGGATCGTGACGGCGAGCTTGATCGGCTTGTCGAGCACAACGCCATCGGAATCCATAAAGCCTTCGGCGGAAGATGTTCCCTCCGGCAATTTGGCAATGGCCGCGCGCAATTCATCCGCTGCGCCCTTCAAAATAGCCGCAAAGGCTTGCGTCACGATAGGCGCGCCAAAACGCGCACATAATTCGCCGACACGCGCAGCGCCCATTTCCGTCACAGCAATCTGCGCACCCACATCGCCGCGCACGAGAACGGGCTGGCGCGTATTGGCAAGGATCAGCCGCTCGACATCGGGCAAGGGCTTGCCGGCCGCACGGATCTTGATTGGGGGAATGAGCAGGCCTTCATGGAACATTTCTGTCGCATTGGCCGAGGTCGATCCCGGCACAGTCCCGCCAATATCGGCTTTATGTGCAATGGAGCCCGAAAAAGCGACGATTTTTCCATCGGCAAAAACGGGCGCGACAAAAGCCATGTCGGAGACATGCGGCAGACCACCCTCATAAGGATGGTTGGAGACGAAGACATCGCCCGGCGCAATGCCGTCCTCGCCATAGATTTCAAGAATGCGCCCGACCAGATGCCGGTAGACGGGCGCATGAAAAAACATCGGCGGCGCGGTGATGAGCCGCCCCGTTGCATCGACAATCACGCAGGAAAAATCGCGCGACTCGCGAATGATGGTCGAATAGCCCGAGCGATAGAAATGATAATGCATTTCATCGACGAGCGAGGCGATCTTGTTGCGCAGGATCTGGATGGTAATGGCGTCCATGGCTCAGGCCCTCCGCTCGAGAACAAGATTGCGGAATGTATCGACCCGCGCCTGCCAGCCGGGATTGACGACAGTGGTCGCATCGAATTGCTCGATAATGCACGGGCCTTGCACAATGGCGCCGACATCGAGTTTTTCGCGCTCGTAAAGAATGGCAGCAACAGCTGTGCGCCCGTCGAAATAGACCTGCCGTTCGCCCTTGCGCGCCTCATCGACAGGGCGCGGCGCAGCCGGAGCTTTCTCCTCAAGCGGCTTGTATTTGGGCACGCCGACGCGCAGGCGCAGCCGGTAGCTCACCACTTCGACAGGACGATCGGCAGCCGCATGGCCGTGGATCTGTGCATGGCGTTCATCGAAACGCGCCCGCGCCGCTGCCAAAGCTTTGGCATCGAGCCTGCCCGCAAACAATCCATCGAGCGGCGTGCGCAATTCATAGCCTTGGCCGGTATAGCGCAAATCGAGTTCGCGCGAGAATTGCGCATCCTCGATCTTCATCCCCTCAGCCACCAATTCATGGCGAGCGCGCGCCTCAAGCTCGTCAAAGATAGTCTCGGCATGTTCGGGGCTCACATCGACAAAGGGCCGCAATTCAGAGCGGATATAATCATGCACAACATCAGTGCAGAGCAGGCCCAGTGCTGAGAAAGCGCCGGGGCGCATCGGCACGAGAATGCGCTTCATGCCGAGTTCTTCAGCGACCGCTGCAGCATGGACTGCACCCGCGCCACCAAACGGCAGAAGCGTGAAGGATGAGAGATCGACACCGCGCTTGGCTGCAAAGACACGCACTTCATCGGCCATGCGCATATCGACAATGCGGCGAATACCGGCTGCAGCTGCAAGCGCGCTCATGTTGAGAGGCTTGGCAACATGTGTTTCGAGCGCAGCGCGCGCGGCAGCGAGATCGAGCTTCTGCGCGCCGCCCAAAAAATAATCCGGATTGAGATAGCCGCAGACAATATCGGCATCGGTCACAGTCGGGCGCGTGCCGCCGCGCCCGTAACAGGCAGGGCCCGGATCGGCGCCCGCACTTTGCGGGCCGACGGTGAGAAAACCGCCGCCATCGATGGAGGCAATCGATCCGCCGCCCGCCGAAATCGTCGTCATATCGAGTGCCGGCACATCGATCTGGCGGCGCGCGATCACGCCCTCCGTCACTTCAAGCGGTGCGCCGCCCTCGATGAAAGCTATATCGGCGCTGGTGCCGCCCATGTCGAGCGTGACAATGCCGCTGCCTGCATCCACCGCTGCGAGATAGGCAGAGGCCTGTGCGCCGGCAGCAGGGCCGGAGAGCAAAGTATGCACCGTGCGCCCGCCCTCAATGGCAGCGGTGAACGGCATGACGCCGCCATTTGATTGCATGAGGAAACGCTGCTGCGTCGACACGCCTTTCTCGTCGAGACCTTTCGACAGATGGTCGATGTAGCGAACCAGCACGGGCTCGAGATAGGCATTGAGCAAAGTGGTGGACAGGCGCGCCCATTCGCGGATGCGCGGCAAAACCTCGCTCGAGATCGAGACGGACAGATCAGGCGCTTCTTCGCGGATGATGCGACGCGTCTCTTCTTCATGTTCCGGGTTCATGAAGGAGAAAAGATAGGAGACGGCAATCGATTCCACGCCGGCATCGCGCAGCTGGCGCGCAGCCGCGCGCACTGCTTCGCGGTCGAGGGGAATGAGAACATTGCCCTGATAATCGGTGCGCTCGGGGATTTCGCAGGTCAGGCTCTGGGGCGCAATCGGCGCCGGTTTTTCATAAAAATAATCGAAGAGATTGCCGTCGCGCGCCTGCGCCTGCACATCCTGCACGGCGCGAAAACCCTTGGTGATGATCAGGCCCACTTTTGCGCCGCGCATTTCCAGCAGCGCATTGGTGGTGATCGTCGTGCCATGGGCGAAAAATTCAATATCGGCGGGCGACACGCCCTTTTCGATAAATTTCGTCACGCCGTTCAAAACGCCGAGCGCCGGATTTTTCGGAGTGGAGGAAACTTTTTCGACGGAAAACCGACCGGTGCCTGTATCGAGCAATACGAGATCGGTATGCGTCCCCCCGACGTCGACGCCGAGGCGATAGCGCGCTTGCCTGCCGTTCATGTCCCATCCTCCCTGGCCGCTCCTCTTTTTGCGGGAGCGTGCCGGCGCGTGAACCGCGCTTTGCTTTGTTTGACGGGGCTCAGGCTAACGGGTCAGGGCGGCAGAGACAACCTTTTAGCGCATGCCCGGCCGGTCGCGGTCGAGCCCCTTGGCGGCCAGATCGTCACAATAATCCTGGAAGCGTTTTTGCGCATTGACGCCCAGATCGTAGAGAAAATCCCACGAATAAATGCCGGTCGAATGCATATCGTCAAAGCCCAGCCGCACGGCATAATTGCCGACCGCATCGACGACGAGAATCATCACATTGCGCTTGCCGCCGACAGTTTTGCGCTCGGCCTCCGAATGGCCCTGCACTTCGGCCGAAGGCGAGGTCACGCGCAGCAATTCGGCCGGCAATTCGAATATTTTGCCATCGTCAAAGGTGACGCAAAGCGCGCGGCGATCCTTGGCGAGGCGCAATTCTGTTGGCCAATGGGTGCTCATGGCATGGCTTTCTCGATGAGGAAAACAATGCGCGTCTCGTCGCGCGCGCTGATTTCAATCCGGTCGCCCGTCTCGCGGATGAGATTTGGAATATCGATCACCGCCATCGGATCGGTGCAATGGACTTCCATCCGGTCGCCCGGCGCAAGGCTTTTGAGCGCCTTGCGCGTCTTGAGCGCCGGAAGCGGGCATTTCAGCCCCGTGAGGTCGAGCAAAGTCATAGCCATGGGCTGAGAGATGGATGAGCCCGGCCTGCGCGT
>CANHAW010000247.1 GCA_947458675.1 Beijerinckiaceae bacterium | reverse complement strand
TGCCCTTCGACAATGCGCTGCCCGAGCCGCGCCAGAACAAAATTGGCCAAACGGCCTATGGTTGGCGCGGCGATATTTTGCCATCGGCGGCCGATGGTACGGCAGCGGCGAGAGCCGAAGTGGAGCAATTTTTTGCGCGTTGGCGGATCTGCATTCTGCATTATGCGCAATTGTGTCGGGAGGTCGGCGGTGTCGCTGCTTTTCTGGTGGGCTCCGAATTTCGCGCATTGACGCAGACACGCGATCAAAATTCGGTTTTTCCAGCGGCCCAGCAGCTTTTGCTTCTGGCGCAGGAAGCCCGTCAGCGGCTCGGGTCTGCAACAAAAATTTCCTATGCGGCGGATTGGAATGAATATGGCGCTCTGTCGCGCGCGGGCGGGCAAGATCTGCGTTTTCCGCTCGATCCGTTCTGGGCGTCGCCTGATGTCGATTTTATCGGCATTGATTGCTATTTTCCGCTCTCCGATTGGCGTCGCAGGCCGGGGCATGCGGATGCCGATCAGGGACGCAGCATTTATGACCGCGCCTATCTGGCCAAAGAAGTGGCAGGCGGTGAGGCTTATGAATTTTATTATGCCGACGATGCTGCACGGGCCTCGCAAAATCGCGCTCCCATCGAGGATGGTGCTTGCAACAAGCCGTGGGTCTTTCGTGCGAAAGATCTTGTCAATTGGTGGTCGCAATTGCATTTCGAGCGGGAGGCGGGGCGTGAGAAACAGGTTGCGACGCAATGGCGGCCTGGGCTGAAGCCGATCTGGCTGACGGAATTTGGCTGTCCAGCAGTCGATCTTGGCGCCAATACGCCGCATATTTTCCCCGACACAAAAATCTCGCGCCAGTTACCGCCGACATCGAGCGGGGCGCGCGATGATCTCATTCAGATTCGCGCCATTGAAACATTTCTGGCGCATTTCGATCCGCAAGGCGCAAATTTTAATCCGGCCCATAATCCTGTTTCGACTCTTTATCCGGGACGGATGCTCGATCCCGAGCGGATCTATCTTTGGGCCTGGGATGCGCGGCCCTTTCCCGCTTTTCCCATGCTGACAGATGTCTGGAGCGACGGCGCCAATTGGGATACGGGACATTGGCTCAATGGCCGGCTTGAATCTGTGCCCATCGACCGGCTTGTCGTGGCTTTGATTGAAGATCTTGCGGGCGAGACAATCAAATTGCCGCCGCTTGATGGGATGGCCGATGGCTATGCAATCGACCGGCCGCTCTCGGCGCGCGGCGCGCTTGAGCCGCTTTGCGCCTTTTTTGCCTTCGATGCGGTTTCCACGTCGGATGGTTTGCAATTCATCCACCGTTGCGACGGAGAGGCGGTGGATCTTTCCGCCGACGATATTGTGCCGCAGCGCGATGGTTCGCTTGTTTCCATGACGCGCTCGGAGGATTCAAGCCTGCCGCATGAATTGGCTTTGGGCTATACGGAATCGGAATGGGATTATCGGCCGGCGCTTGTTTTGTCGCGACGTCTGGAAGGCGCGACGCGTCGTGTGGTCGAAGGTGAGCTGGCTTTGGTCACGCATGCGGCTGTGGCGCAGGCGGCATCTGATGTTTTATTGCAGGATTTATGGGTCGCGCGCGAGACGGCGCAGGTGAGCCTGCGGCCGGGGTTGCGTCAACTTGAGCCCGGCGATCTTGTTCAATTGCCGACATCGACGGGCACGCGATTGTTTCGCATCACGCGTTTGACGGATGCATCCGCGCGCGAGATCGAGGCGCGCGCGGTCGACCGCGATCTTTTGCGGCTAGCCCCGCAACATTCGGCGCGTCGCCCCGCTGTGGCTGCGCCGCGATTGCCGGGTCCGCCCCGCATCGAGATCCTCGATCTGGCTGTGGCGCGCAATGAGGAAGCCGTGCTGCAATATGCGGCTGCTTTTGCCGATCCCTGGCCGGGTGCGCTGGCGATCTGGCGCTCCGAAAGTGGTGCGCATTTCGAGTCCATTGGCGAGATTTCGCTCCCCGCCGTGATGGGTGAAACGCTCGACGATTTGCCGCCGGGGCCGATTGATCGTTTCGATCGCGCCCATTCCATCCGCGTCGTGCTGGCGGGCGGCTCGTTGTCTTCGGCCAGTGAAGGCGATGTTCTGGCGGGGCGTAATCTGCTGGCTTTGCGGGGCGGCGATGGGCAATGGGAATTGCTCGGTTTCATGAATGCCGAATTGATTGGCGAGCGGATGTATCGCCTGTCGCATTTTCTGCGCGGGCTTGGCGGGCAGGATTTTCTGGCCGCGCGTAGCGCGCCGGCAGGCAGCACGATTGTTCTTGTCGATGAGGCTTTGGCGCCTTTGGCCCAAGGTGCGCGCGAGCTTGGCTTGCGGCGCATTTTGCGGATCGGTCCGGCTTTGCGTGATTATGGCGATGCTTCCTATGTGGAGGTTGAGGCGACGCCGGGCGATCTGGCTTTGCGGCCACTCTCTCCCGTCCATGTGCGCGCGCGCCGGACACAGGAAGGCATTTCCATTTCTTTCCTGCGTCGTGCGCGGCTCGATGCCGATGGCTGGGAGGGACTCGACCCGCCGCTGGGCGAGGCCATGGAGGCCTATCAGATCGACATTATGGATGGCGCTGCGGTGAAGCGCAGCCTGTTCAGCGCAACGCCTGCCGTTCTTTATACGACACAACATGAACTCGCCGATTTTGGCGGGACAATCGATCGCATTTCGCTGCGGCTTTCGTAAAACAGCGCGATCGCGGGACGCGGTTTTATCCGCGAGACGAATATCCCGGTTCTCTGACAGGGGAAAACAATGTCCGATACGATGAGGCTGGCGCTGCCGCGCATTTATGCGGGGCAGGCGCAGAAACATGTCACGCATAATGAGGCGCTCGGATTGATCGATGCTTTGATGCATCTGTCTGTTCGTGCGCGAAATGTGAATGCGCCGCCGCAGGCGCCGCAAGCCGGCGAACGCGTGATCGTTGGCGCGCAGGCCAGCGGTGCTTTTGCAGGAAAGGTTCAGGCGATAGCCGCCTTCGAGGATGGCGCCTGGATTTTTCTGACCCCGAAAAGAGGCTGGCGGGCTTTCGTGGAAAGCGAGAACAGGCTTTTCGTTTTCGATGGCAGCAATTGGGTGGCGCTGTCCATCGATATCAGCGAAGTTCAGAATTTGAATTTTGCCGGTATCGGCACGCGGGCGGATGCAGCCAATCCGCTTTCGGTGCGCGCCAATGCGGCCTTGTTCACAGCAATTGGCCCCAGCGATGGCGGCACGGGCGATCTGCGCTTCAAGCTGAACAAAGCGGCGCCCGCCTCTGTTGTATCGCAACTCTACCAGACCAATTGGGGTGGACGCGCCGAGACAGGTCTGATCGGCGACGATCAATTCCGCATCAAGGTTTCCGCCAATGGCGGCACGTGGAACGATGCGCTTTATGTCGATGCGGCCAGCGGGCGCGTGTTCTTTCCCAATGGCGCGAGCGATCTTCAGGCAGCTGCCGCAATCACCACGGGCACGGGCGCGGCCTATCTGCTCAATGCCCCGCTGCGCGGGCCTTTCGCGGAAGGCGCACTGATCTGGTTTGTGCCGCATGTGCCCAATGCCGGCGCGCTGGATACGACGCCGACATTGCAGATTGCCAATGTCGATGCGACGGCCCTGCCGCTGCGCCATTTCGATGGCGCCAATCTGCCGCAAGGTGCGCTGGAGGCGGGCAGGGCGGTATGTGTGCGCAAGGTTGGCAGCGCCTATCATGTGCAATTTCCTGGCGGCACGCCGGCCTTTGTCAATCTTCTGGAAGATGGCGGTCGATTTGCCGGATCGCCCAAGCCCGCGGCCTTTCCTGTCGCCGCTTTCGAAGATCCCGCTTATCTGGCGAGTCTGAACGGCGCGACGCGCGCAAGCTTTGGTATTGCGCGGCAGAATTCATCCTCATTCGGCGGCAGTGCTGCGGCTCTGCCGCAGGCCATTGCCGATCTGTGTTCGCGCATCAGG
>CANHAW010000246.1 GCA_947458675.1 Beijerinckiaceae bacterium | reverse complement strand
TAATGCGGTCGGCTTCTTTCTGACGGCCGGCTTTCTCGCCATCATGTATTATTTCATCCCGAAGCGGGCGGAGCGTCCGGTCTATTCCTACCGGCTCTCCATCATCCACTTCTGGGCGCTCATCTTCATGTATATCTGGGCCGGCCCGCATCATCTCCATTACACGGCACTTCCCGATTGGGCGCAGACGCTGGGCATGACCTTCTCGATCATGCTGTGGATGCCCTCATGGGGCGGCATGATCAATGGATTGATGACGCTATCAGGCGCGTGGGACAAATTGCGCACCGATCCGGTGCTGCGCATGATGGTTGTTTCGGTTGCTTTCTACGGCATGTCGACTTTCGAGGGTCCGCTCATGTCGGTGAAAGCCGTCAATTCGCTGTCCCATTATACCGACTGGACCATCGGCCATGTGCATTCAGGTGCGCTTGGATGGGTGGGCTATGTTTCCTTCGGCGCCATTTACTGCCTTGTGCCCTGGCTTTGGAACAAGCCGCGTCTTTATTCGCTGAAGCTCGTCAATTGGCATTTCTGGATCTCGACGCTGGGAATCGTTTGCTACATTTCAGCCATGTGGGTCGCGGGCATCATGCAGGGCCTCATGTGGCGCGCTTATACGGCGCTGGGCTTTCTTGAATATTCCTTCCTCGAAACAGTCGAGGCCATGCATCCCTTCTATGTGATCCGCGCCTTTGGCGGCGGCCTCTTTCTGCTCGGCGCGCTGATCATGGTCTGGAACATTTACAAGACAATTGTCTCGCCGGCGGCACAAGCCGAAACCGGCGTGACCCCCGCACTCGTGCCTGCGCAATAGGGGGCATTGAAAATGTCAATCTGGAACAAGCACGCGATTTTCGAGAAAAACTCGATCATCCTGATCATCGGGGTGCTGATTGTGATCTCGATCGGCGGTCTCGTCGAAATTCTCCCGCTCTTCTATCTCAAGAGCACGATTGAAAAAGTCGAAGGTGTTCGGCCCTATACGCCGCTCGAACTTGCGGGGCGCAACATCTATGTCCGCGAGGGCTGTTATACATGCCATTCGCAGATGATCCGCGCCTTGCGCGACGAAGTGGAACGCTACGGACATTATTCGCTTGCGTCCGAGAGCATGTATGACCGCCCCTTCCAATGGGGCTCGAAGCGCAACGGACCCGATCTTGCCCGTGTCGGCAACAAATATTCCGATGATTGGCATCGTCGTCATCTCGAAAATCCGCGCGCCATGGTCCCCGGCTCAATCATGCCGGCCTATCCCTGGCTTGCAAAAACGCCGCTCGATGCAGCGCGTATCGAACAGGACATGAAAGTGCTGGCGTTAGAGGGCGTGCCTTATTCGAAGGAGATGATTGAAAAGGCGAGCCTCGATCTCAAGGCGCAGGCGAGCGAGGAAGATCCCAATGCCGCCGATCTCGCCAAGCGCTATCCCAAGGCTGTGGCGCGTGCTGCTGGCGACCAGAAAGGCATGGTGAGCGAAGCCGATGCGCTGATCGCTTATCTGCAAATGCTCGGCACTCTGGTCGATTTCAAACTCTATGACGGCAAAGCCAATCTGAGGTGACGCAATGATACTCCCCCGTTTCCTGATCGATGCGCAGATTTTCTCGCTGATTGCGATCTGTCTCACATTCGCGGGCATTGTCGCTTATGCGCTGTGGCCTTCGCTGCAGTCGAATTTCGATCGCGCCTCCCGTCTTCCGCTCAACGAGGATTGATCCATGAGCCTCGCCTCGAATGACAATAAGGACGTCGATGCCCATACGGGCACATCGACCACCGGCCATGAATGGGACGGTATTCGTGAGCTGAACACGCCGCTGCCGAAATGGTGGCTGAATATTTTTTATGCCACGATTGTCTGGGCCTTTTTCTACACGCTGGCCTATCCCGCTTATCCGCTCATTTCCGATTTCACCAAAGGTCTGCTGGGCTGGTCGTCGCGCGCTGCTGTCACGCAGGAAATTGCCGATCTGCAGGCCATGCGTGCACCAATGGTGCAGGCTCTGGCCTCCGCCAGTTTCGAGCAGATCGAGAAAGACCCCAAATTACTCGCTTTTGCCCGCGCACAGGGCAAGGCGGCTTTTGGCGACAATTGCGCGCCCTGCCATGGGGCGGGCGGCGGCGGGGCCAAAGCCTTCCCCAATCTCGTCGATGACGATTGGATCTGGGGCGGCAGAAACGAGGATATTCAGGCGACCATTACGCACGGTATTCGCTCAGCCGATCCGCAATCGCGCGCCGGCAATATGCCGGCTCTCGAGGGTATTTTAAAGCCAAGTGAAATGATCCTCGTCGCCGAATATACGCGTTCGCTGTCGGGCCTTGCAGTGGCGAAAAACGTCGATCTGAAAGCCGGCGCGCAAATCTTTGCGGATAATTGTTCGGCCTGTCACGGCGCCGATGGGCGCGGCAATCAGGAGATTGGAGCGCTCAATCTTACCGATCAGATCTGGCTCTATGGATCGGATCAAAAGACCATCCTTGAGGGCATAGCAAAGGGGCGTGGCGGCATGATGCCGAATTGGAACGATCGCCTCGATGCCGGAACGATCAAAGCGCTGGCTGTCTATGTGCGCACGCTGGGCGGCGGGCGCTGATGAAAAAACATGCCGCGAATTTTCGAGGCGCGGCGGAGCGCAAGGGATGAGCGTCAAGCAGCAACAGGCGCGTGAAGCAGCCCTCGAAGCCGCAGGCCTCGAGACGGCGCTTTATGCGCCGAGACAGAAAATTTTTCCGCAAAGCGTGCGGGGTCCGTTTCGGCGCCTGAAATGGATCATTCTGATTGTCACGCTCGGCCTTTATTATTTCCTCCCCTTTCTGCGTTGGGATCGCGGTCCGAATGCGCCCTCGCAAGCAGTTCTGGTCGATCTTGAAAATCGGCGCTTCTATTTTTTCTTCATCGAAATTTGGCCGCAGGAAGTCTATTACATTACCGGCCTGCTGATTGTTGCAGCCGTCACGCTGTTTCTCATGAATGCGGTCGCGGGCCGCCTCTGGTGCGGCTATCTCTGCCCGCAGACCGTCTGGACCGATCTTTTTCTGGCGGTCGAAAGATTGATCGAGGGAGATCGGCGCGAGCGCATGCGCAGAGCCCATGAGAAATGGAATCTCGAGACTTTCGCGCAATTCATTCTGAAACATTGGGCCTGGCTGATGATCGCCTGGTGGACCGGCGGCGCATGGGTTCTCTATTTCGCCGATGCGCCCTCGCTCGTGCATGATCTGGCGACATTCCAGGCGCCCATTGTTGCTTACACATGGATCGCCATTCTGACCGTCACGACCTATTTTTTTGCCGGTATCATGCGCGAACAGGTTTGTATTTACATGTGCCCATGGCCGCGGATTCAGGCGGCATTGACGGATGAATGGGCGCTGAATGTCACCTATCGCTACGATCGCGGCGAGCCGCGCGGTTCTGCGAAGAAAAATCTGGCTCTGCGCGAAGCCGGACGTCCGGCTGGCGATTGCGTCGATTGCGACCAGTGTTTCAATGTGTGCCCGACCGGCGTCGATATTCGCGATGGTTTGCAGATCGATTGCATTCAGTGCGGCCTGTGCATCGATGCGTGCGACAAGGTCATGGCCAAAATCGGTCGGCCGACCGGGCTCATCGGCTACGATACGGAAATCAACGTCCATCGCCGTCTCGACGGGCTTGCACCTCTCAAGCCGCGTTACTTTCGCGCGCGCACCATTCTCTATGCCGCGATTATCGCCCTCACCGGAATTGGGATGGGCTATGCCTTGTTGACCCGCAGCATGTCAGGCCTTGCCGTCATCCATGATCGCAATCCGCTTTATGTCACTTTGCAGGATGGCGCGATCCGCAATGCCTATACAGTGCGCCTCTCCAACAAAATCCCTGAGCCGCGCGACTTCGAAATCCGTGTCGAGGGTCTGCCCCCTGCTGCAATCGATTCCGTCGGTGGACGTCGCGGCCCGTCGGGCTGG
>CANHAW010000245.1 GCA_947458675.1 Beijerinckiaceae bacterium | reverse complement strand
TCGATCCGCACCCAGAGCGGATTGAAATGGAAGTCGCGCCGCGCCCCTTGCGCGCTCACTTTGGCCAGATGCAATTCGACCGGCGTCACCGTCACATCTTCATAGGCGCGCGCGTCGCGGAAATTGGCGCGAAAGGCCCAATAGAGCAGGGCAATGTCGAGCCCCATGAACCCGGCCACCGGCCAGGCGCCCAGAAACAGGAAGGGCAGGGAGGTCAGGATACAGGCGCCCGCAAACAGCCCGATCAGCAGGCGCATATTGTCCCGGCTCAGCGAGCGATGGGGCGTCAGCCGCGCGCTGAAAATGGGCCTGTCCACTGCCGATTGAAAGTCCAAGCCAGCCTCTTGCCGCTCGTGCCTTTGGCGTTGCGCCATTCCCCTTTATAACGCGGTTATGCCCACGAAAAAGAGACCCGTTTCTAGCAAATCTTCCGCAGCCAAGGCGACGGTCAAAAAAGCCGCAGCCAAGCGCATTGCGAAAAAGCCTGCCGCAGCGCCGGCAAAAAAGCCGCGCGGCCGGCGCAGGCCCGTTGGGCCGGAGGTCGTGCAGGAGATTTTCACCCGCTTCCGGGCCGACAATCCCGAGCCCAAGGGCGAGCTCGAACATGTCAATGCCTTTACGCTGCTGGTTGCCGTCGTCCTGTCGGCGCAGGCCACCGACGTCGGTGTGAACAAGGCAACGCGCCCGCTATTTGCCATCGCCGATACGCCACAAAAAATGGTGGCGCTCGGCGAGGACAAGATCCGCGATTACGTCAAGTCCATTGGCCTCTTCCGCACCAAAGCGAAGAACGTCTATTTGCTCTCGCAGATTCTGATCGAGCAATTCGGCGGCGAAGTCCCGCGCCAGCGCGAGGTGCTGGAGACTCTGCCGGGCGTGGGCCGCAAGACCGCCAATGTCGTGCTCAATATGGCTTTTGGCGAGTCGACCATTGCGGTCGATACGCATCTCTTTCGTCTGTCGAACCGCATTCCGCTTGCCATCGGCAAAACGCCTTTGGCCATTGAACTGGGCTTGGAGAAAATCATCCCGGCCGAGTTCAAGCGCCATGCCCATCATTGGCTCATTCTGCATGGACGTTATGTCTGCAAGGCGCGCCGCCCCGAATGCGAGCGCTGCCTCATCGCCGATTTATGCACATCGCCTGAAAAATGCGTCTAAAGCCTGCCTTCAGCGCCTGCGCGCGTCATGCTAGGCCTTGTCTGTGCGTTGCCTTTGTCTTCCCCTGTTTCCCGCGCTCTTGAACCTGCAAAGCTCAAGCCCATGCTCGGACCCGCAGATCTTGCCGACTGGACCTTTGACGAGCGCGACCTCATTCTTGCAATGCTGCGTCGCCATGATGCTGTGCATGCTCTCATGACGGGTGCGGATTCAGCTGCCAGCGCTTTTCCGCCCGCTTTGCGCGGGCTTGCACGACGCTTTGCCGCCCATGAGGAATTGACGCTTGCTGATCTCCAGAGCCTCGCCGAGGCCATTGGCGCAGCTCATGCTCTTGCCTGATCAGCGCAGCAAGAAAAGGCCTGCCAGCCCAAGCGTGCCGACAATGATCCGCCACCAGGCGAAAAAGGAAAATCCGTGACGCGACACAAATTGCAGAAAGCCGCGCACAACAAAAAGACCTGAGACGAAAGCTGCAACAAAGCCGATGACGATCAGCGCCACATCGTTGAACTCGAGCAGCTTGTAATTTTTGAAAAGGTCATAGGCAAAAGCGCCCGCCATGGTCGGCATGGCCAGAAAGAAAGAAAATTCTGCCGCCGCGCGTTTGGACGCGCCTAAAAACATGGCCGAGACAATGGTTGCGCCTGAACGCGAGACGCCCGGCACCATGGCAACACATTGGAACAGGCCAACCAGAAGCGCCGTTTTCAACGGCATGTCCATCGCATCGTCGTAGCGCGCCTGCGGTGCGAGATCTTCCACAGCAAGCAGAACGAGCCCGCCTGCAATCAGCATGGTGCAGACGATGAGCGGATTGAACAGAACGCTTTTGATGAAGGAATGCGCGAAAGCTCCGATCAGGGCAGCCGGCAGAAAGGCCAGCAAGACGGCGAAGACGAAATGGCGCGCCTTGGGGTCGTCTTTCAGGCCGAGGATGATGGAGATGATCTTGCGCGCATAGACCAGCAGAATGGCCAGGATCGCACCAAGCTGGACCAGAACTTCAAACGTCTTGCCCTTGGATTCGAAGCCGAGAAAATGGCCGACCAGCAACAGATGGCCGGTTGAGGAAACAGGCAGAAACTCTGTCAGGCCTTCGATCCCGCCCAGCAGCAGGGCTTTGAGGGCATCCGTCAGGCTCATATCTGTTCTCCGGCTGCGGCGGGGTTGAACAAGCTTTTGCGATTCGGGTTGTGACCCGCGCCCGGCGGTTCTATACGGAGCCCCTGATTCATTCCACCGAGGCCTTTGCTCTTTTCGAGCCCGGCCCCCCATCGGGCTCTCAATTCAATCTATGGCGCAGCTTTATCACCTTCCGCTTTGCCCCCATTCGCGCTTTATCCGGATCGCGCTCGGCGAATATGGCATTGAGCCAGAGCTGATCGAGGAGCGGACTTTTGAGCGCCGGGAGGGCTTTCTCGCCCTCAACCCGGCCGGCCTCACGCCCGTCCTCACCGATGGCGCCAATATGGCGGCAGTTTCGGGGGCCAATGTCATTGCGGAATATCTGGACGAGACGCGCGGACTGGCGCTCGAGCAGCACCGCTTGATGCCTGAGGATCCTGCCGGCCGCGTCGAAGTGCGCCGTCTGCTCGAATGGTTCAATCTCAAATTCTTCGCCGAAGTCTCGCAATGGCTGGTGCATGAGAAAGTCACCAAAAGGCTGATGCCGCCGGCTCAGGGCGGCGGTGCGCCTGACATGGAACTGGTGCGTGCCGCGCGTCAGAATATTCGCTATCATCTGCGCTATATTGGATGGATGCTGCAGTCGCGGAACTGGCTGGCGGGCGATCGCCTGACCTATGCCGATCTGGCGGCGGCGGCGCATCTGTCGAGCGTGGATTTCCTGGGCGACGTGCCATGGGGCGAAGACGAAGCGGCGAAACATTGGTACGCGCGGGTGAAATCGCGCCCGTCCTTCCGCGCGATTCTCAACGATCGCCTGCCGGGCATGAATCCATCGCCCGTTTACGCGGATCTCGATTTCTGACCGGCCCGTTCCTGACACGCTTGCGCGCCCGCGCGGCCGAACTCGGCTTCGATGTCTGCCGCATCGCCAAGCCCGATGCCATTCCCCAAGCGCCGCAACGCCTGCGCGAATGGCTTGAAAGCGGCGCCCATGGCGGCATGGACTGGATGGCGGAGACAGAAGATCGTCGCGCCGATCCGCGTGTGCTCTGGGCCGATGTCAAAAGCATCGTCATGCTCGGCATGAATTATGGGCCCGATGAAGATCCGCGCGCGCTTCTTTCGCAAAAAACCAAGGGCACGATTTCCGTCTATGCGCGCCACCGCGATTATCACGATCTCATCAAGGGGCGGCTCAAAATGCTCGCCTCATGGATTGCGGGCGAGGCAAAAGACGATGGGCTTGCGCTGAAAGTTTTCGTCGATACGGCGCCGGTGATGGAAAAGCCTCTGGCGGAAGCGGCAGGAATCGGTTGGCAGGGCAAGCACACCAATGTCGTCTCGCGCGATTTCGGCTCATGGCTGTTTTTGGGCTCTATTTTTCTCACGCTCGATCTGCCCGCCGATGAAGCCGAGATCGATCATTGCGGCTCATGCCGCGCCTGTCTCGATGCTTGCCCCACACAGGCATTTCCTGAGCCCTACAGGCTCGATGCACGTCGCTGCATTTCCTATCTCACCATCGAGCATCACGGCCCGATCCCGGATGAATTTCGCGCAGCCATGGGCAATCGCATCTATGGCTGCGACGATTGCCTGGCCGTTTGCCCGTGGAACAGATTTGCCAAACCCACCGCCCTGTCCGATTTCAAGGCGCGGGCCGATCTCGAACG
>CANHAW010000244.1 GCA_947458675.1 Beijerinckiaceae bacterium | reverse complement strand
TGGAGCGCAGCAGCGCATCAGCCAATTCCCCATAATCCTGTCCGCGATCCGTACCGCCGGCAATCAGCAGGATAGGGCGGTCCGCATAAGCAGCCAGCGCAGCCAATGTCGCTTGCGGCACGGTGGAAATGGAATCGTTGACACACGTTACATGCCCGACGGAAAATTCTTCCAGCCGATGCGCGAGCTGTTCGAAACCTGCCATATCGATGGTCTCGCCCAGGCCTTTCACGCCGGCCAGTTCTGCAACCGTGCAGGCGGCAGCGAGATTGGCGATATTATGGGCGCCGCGCAGGCTGAAATTTTTCACCTCGATCTCGCGCGCGCCAAAAAAGAGTTTGCCGTCCTGCTCGCGAAAACCCGCTGCCTCGTTGAACCAGCGCAGATTGGCGCGGTCTTTCACGCGGGCCGCCAATTCTTCATGCGCGCGATTGGCGATGGCCATTGTCTTTGCATCGCGAAAAGCATTCAGCTTGTCGCGGTAATAGGGCTCGATGCCGCCATGCCAGGGCGCATGTTCGGGATAGAGATTGGTCACCAGCGCAATGTCGCCGGCATATTCGAAATCGGCGAGCTGATAGGATGAGAGTTCGAAGACAGTCCAGTCGCGCGCGGGCTTTTCTTCCAGCGCGGCAATGCCGACATTGCCGAGAAGCTTTGTATCATATCCGGCGCTCACCAGCAGATGATGGATCAGCCGCGATGTCGTGCTCTTGCCCTTGGTGCCGGTAACGACGATCGTTCTGGCATTGGGATATTGCGCAAACCAGAGATTGATGCCCGACGTGACATGCGTGCCTTTGGCTTTTGCTGCAGCAATTTCGGGGCGATAGAGGCTGATGCCCGGACTTTTCACCACCAGCGAAAAAGCGCCGTCGCACAGGGCTTTTTTCGCCTCTTCGCCATGGAGCACAGGCAGGCCGTGTGGCACGTCTGTCAGCGGCGCATCGTCAAGAATGACGATTTCTGCGCCAGGGCGTGTTGCTTTGAGATGCTGCAGGGCCGCGCGTCCCTCGCGCCCAAAGCCCCAGATGGCAATGCGCTCAGAGGAAGTCATGCAGCATGTCCTCATAGCGTTTGGGCAGATGATGGTCGGGTGATGGTGTCAGCAAGTCCTGCCAGACATCCTGCACATTTGGCATGAGCGGCCGCAGGCGGCCCGCCAGCGCGCGCACGAGTTTCGCATCCTGCCATTCGGGTCTGTCTGCCAGCATCAGCAAAGCCGCGCCCGATTCCGCCAGCTCGCCGACGCATTCCCACGGCTTGTGGCCGGAGAGGCCCATCAATTCTTCATAGCCTGCAAGCTGGCTTTCATCTTCGAGCAGATTGCCGCCAAAAATGCATTCCATGCGCGCGCGCGGCATGTGATTGGCCAGCATCAAAAATGTGAAGCGGCATTTCGGGCAATCGCGGCACCAGCGTTTCGGCTCTTCTTTCGGGCGCAATTGAAAGGCGCGATTGCAGCTTGTGAAAGCGCCATCATAGAGGCTGGTGCGCGCCATCAGGCTGGCAATATGGGCCTCCGACAGGGGGCGCAGCAGCGAGAAATAGGCGAGATTGGTGTCGATATAGCGCGCAACATAATCGGCAAGCGCGACTTCCATGCCGCTCGTTTTCGAAAACTGGTGATTGATCTCGCGGCCATCGCGCCAAAGATTGCCCTGATTGGCCGAGCGCTCATTCGACAATATTACCGCATCGAAACCATGCACAAAAGCGCTAGCAAGCGCGATGAAAGAGACAATGGCGGTGATCGGCACATGGCCATTGAATGCGCCTTGCTCATTCAGAGCAAAGAGCTTTTCATCGAGATGTCTTTCAATACGAATGAAGGGCAGGCCGGAGGCAGCAGCGCAATCGAGGATCGGCTTTTTCGGATTGACGGCGAAAAGCGCCATCGGCTCCTGCGCCGCTTTCAAAATTTCCAGTGAGACGAGCGAATCCTTGCCGCCACCAATCAGCACGGCGGAGCGCCGCGCGAGTGGCGCGCGATGGGCTTGGGGATGCGGCGCGCCGCCGCTGCCGAAATTTACTTGGCCGGCTATGCGCAGATTATTGCGCACGCCAAATTCGCCGAGCCCGTCGACATAGAGCTCTTCAAAGAAGCGGCGCTGGCGCTCATCCGGGTTCATGCCGGGAAAGCCCATGGCTGGCGGCAGAAAGGCTTTGTAATAGGAGACACCTGCCACCAGGCTCAAAGCCTCAAGGGCCGCCTCGAAACCGGGGCGCAAAACAGAGCCCTTCGCGGGCAGGGGCGCGTTAAAGGCGATGGTCTCGCAAAAATCCAGCCCGCCTTCATAAGAGTATAGAAGATCGACCTCACCGGCGTCCTCACGGGTTTCGAACCCTGCGAAGTCAAACTGGCGAGGTTTTTGAGCGTTTTGCAAAGGGCTCTGATGCTCGTTCATCGGTCTTTGGGGTTACAGCCTCGCCGTTTTGTGTCAAGCGCAGGTATGGGCCAGATCGCTTGGCCCAGAATATGAGGATCCCAGATGCTGTCACCTTTGATGAATTTGCTGCGCAAATGGCTGGGCCCCGGAGAAGCCCATCCACTGCTGCTCAAGGCCAATGACAGCTATAATGTCTATGAGGTCGCCAAATGGCGCGCCGCGGTCCAGAGCGCGGGCTATTTTGAAAAGCGGCTCCTCACCACCCTGCAATTTGCCGATCGCAGCGCGCTGCTGAGCCATTCGCTCTCTTTGAGCCCCCAAGAGGGGCTGGTGCTGGAATTTGGCGTGGCGGGAGGGGAATCCATTCGCCAGATCGCGGCCGAGCGGTCGGGCCCCATCTATGGCTTCGATTCTTTCGAGGGCCTGCCGGAGGATTGGTTTGGCTATCTCCGCAAAGGCTTTTTCGTTCAGGAGCTGCCCAAAGTCCCCGCCCATGTCAGCCTCATCAAGGGCTGGTTTTCGGACACGCTGAAGGGCTTTTTGGCGCAAAATCCGGGTCCCGTGGCCTTTTTGCATGTCGACAGCGACCTTTATTCCTCGGCCGATTATATGTTTCGGGCTCTGGAGGGGCGCATCGTGCCCAGCACGGTCGTGCTGTTTGACGAATATTGGAATTACCCCGGCTGGCGCCAGCATGAGTTCAAGGCTTTCCGGGAATTTCTTGACCGGACGGGCCTGACCTATCGCTATGTGGGCTTTGTGCCCACCGCCCATCAGGTCTGCGTGGTGATCGGGGAGAAGGGGTGACGATGCCCCCAATCATTGACTCTCCACCCCCCACCCCCTAGAAACCGCCCAGTCCGGTCGCTTGCGACCAGATATGACGCACCCGTGGCCTCTCCTCATTGAGTGAGAGACCTGTCGGCCCCTCGGGGCAGAGGAGGGCGCGTTCCTCCACAAAGCCGGAGGGACGCGGTTGAGACGACGCCACCGGCTCGGGCCGGGCCGGGCGTGCGCCTTTGCCGTTCCTTTTGGCTGATTTTAGTCAGTTGATCAGAGGAACCGCGATGACAAAGCGCGCAGAATCCAAATACAAGCTCGACCGCCGTATGGGCCAGAACATCTGGGGCCGCCCGAAGAGCCCCGTGAACCGTCGCGAATATGGCCCCGGCCAGCACGGTCAGCGCCGCAAGGGCAAAATGTCCGACTTCGGCACGCAGCTGCGCGCCAAGCAGAAGCTCAAGGGCTATTACGCCAACATCTCCGAGAAGCAGTTCCGTCGCTACTATCAGGAAGCGATCCGGATGAAGGGCGATTCGGGCGACAATCTCGTTGGCCTGCTCGAGCGCCGTCTCGACGCTGTCGTCTACCGCGCCAAATTCGCGCCGACGCCGTTTGCTGCGCGTCAGTTCGTGAACCACGGCCACATCAAGGTGAACGGCCGCCGCGTCAATATTTCTTCCTATCAGGTTCGCACCGGCGACGTGATCGAAGTGAAGGAAGCCTCGCGCCAGCTCGCCATCGTGCTTGAATCCGTCGGTCTCGCCGAGCGCGACGTGCCGGATTATTACGAAGTCGA
>CANHAW010000243.1 GCA_947458675.1 Beijerinckiaceae bacterium | reverse complement strand
TTCGACGACAAGGGCGGGCTCGAGGCATGGATTCGCGCCTGCGTGGCGCTCTGCGCGCCGCATGGGGAGATTTTTCTGATCCACCGTGCTGACCGGCTGGGCGATCTGATTGCGGCGCTGAAGGGCAGGGCAGGGGGCGTTTGCGTTCTGCCCGTTCACCCGCGCACGGGCGCAGAGGCGATCCGCGTGCTCCTGCGCGCCAAAAAGGGCAGCCGCGCGCCGTTGCGCCTGTTGCCGGAGCTCGTTCTGCATGGAGAGGGCGGGCGCTTCACGCCGGAGGCCGAGGCCATCCATCGCGGGGAAAAGGTCATCCATTGGTAGATCGTCATTGCTTCGCTTCGCTCGCAATGACGGATGCGCGGTCACGACAAAGATCGCGCGACCCCCACCCCTGGCCCCTCCCCGCAAGGGGGAGGGGAATCGGGTTCCGCGCCTTGGCCGGGAATTGACCGGACCAAGGCCGCCGCTTAGGTTGCGGCGCAAATTGGCCTTGCGCCCTTCAAAAATCCCAAGGATCCGATGTCGATATCCGCGCAGACCAGCCCCGCCCTCGATCCGGCGCGCTCCTTTCAGGGGCTCATTCTCACGTTGCAGAAATTCTGGGCGGAGCAGGGCTGCGTGATTCTGCAGCCCTATGACATGGAAGTGGGCGCCGGCACGTTCCACCCCGCCACGACCTTGCGCTCGCTGGGCACCAAGCCCTGGAAAGCCGCCTATGTGCAGCCCTCGCGCCGCCCCAAGGACGGGCGCTATGGCGAAAACCCGAACCGGCTGCAGCATTATTATCAGTTCCAGGTCATTCTGAAGCCCTCGCCGCCCGATCTGCAGGATCTCTATCTGCGCTCGCTTCAAGCCATTGGCGTCGATGCCAAGCTGCATGACATTCGCTTCGTTGAAGACGATTGGGAAAGCCCGACGCTGGGCGCCTGGGGCCTTGGCTGGGAATGCTGGTGCGACGGTATGGAAGTGTCGCAATTCACTTACTTCCAGCAGGTCGCGGGCATTGAATGTTCGCCCGTGTCAGGCGAATTGACTTACGGACTTGAGCGCCTCGCCATGTATGTGCAGGGCGTCGAAAACGTCTACGACCTCAATTTTAATGGGCTCGAAGGCGCAGAAAAAATCACTTATGGCGATGTTTTCCTGCAGGCTGAGCAGGAATATTCGCGCCATAATTTCGAACATGCCGATACGGCGCTGCTCTTCCAGCAATTCAAGGATGCAGAGGCCGAATGCAAATCCTTGCTCGCCAAGGGCGATGCGGGCGAGCGCCATCTCATGGTGCTGCCGGCTTATGATCAATGCATCAAGGCCTCGCATCGCTTCAACCTGCTCGATGCGCGCGGCGTGATCTCGGTGACGGAACGCCAGAGCTATATTTTGCGCGTGCGCGATCTGGCGAAAGCCTGCGGCGCAGCCTGGCTGAAGACAGACGCCGGCAGCGCAGCCTGATTTTTTAACGGAGGTGAACATGTCCGAACCGGTGATTGCCCAAAAAGCGCCTTATGCAGTCGAAGTGAAGGCCGGCGAATCCTATTGGTGGTGTTCGTGCGGCAAATCCGCCAACCAGCCCTTCTGCGACGGCTCCCACAAGGGCACGGATTTCCGCCCCGTCGAATGGAAAGCCCCCAAAGACCGCACGGCGCATTTCTGCGGCTGCAAACATTCGCTGAATGGCGCGCTGTGCGACGGTACGCACGGCAAGATTTGATTTTTGTCCGGGGTCGGTTTCCGTTGACGCCAACTTTAATCAGGGACTATATGATTAAAGGAAACGGCGGTTTCCTTTAATTGAAAGGCCGGGGATTAAAGTTTCGTGCAACGGGATGACTTCATAGGCTCGCCAGCCGGATCTCTTGTCCCAACCGAGCGGGGGCAATGGGCCTTTGTGCCTAATGCCCTGCCGCCGTCCCGCCTTGATCATGCGCGCCTCAGCAAAGCCTTGAGCGAGGCGGCGACCGCCATTGGCGAGCTGAACGGGATCGGGCGGACCTTGCCCAATCCTTATCTGCTGATCAGGCCGCTCCAGCGTCGCGAAGTCATCAGCTCTTCGAGCATGGAAGGCACTTATACGACGGTCGATGAGCTCCTGCTGGCAGAAGTCGCAGATGGCGAAGAGGCCTCTTCCGACACCCGCGAGGTGCTCAATTATATGCACGCTTTGTCGGCCGCTATTGCAAGCCTGGACGAATTGCCCCTGTCCCTGCGCACATTGAAAGATGCGCATGGCACTTTGCTGCGCGGCGTTGCCAAAGGACGCGGGTCATCTGTGCGCCCCGGCGAATTCAAGCAGCATCAGAATTATATTGGTGCTTTTGATATTGAGAAGGCCCGGTTCATTCCGCCGCCGCCGCAGGAGGCGCAGGCATGTCTGGGCGATCTTGAGAAATATTGGCATCGCGATGAGGATGGTATCGATATTCTCATCGATGCAGCCCTGATCCATTATCAATTCGAAACAATCCATCCTTTTGCCGATGGCAATGGGCGCGTTGGGCGCATGCTGATCATTCTGCATCTGTTCATGCGCCAAAAGCTGCTTCAGCCGCTTCTCTATTTGTCGCCTGTGTTTGAGCGTCGCAAGACTGAATATATCGATCGCATGTATTCGGTTTCGCGCCATGGCGACTGGGAAGGCTGGATTCTTTTCTTCCTCGGCGTGATGCAGGAAGCAGCAAGAGATGCAGTCGTTCTGGCCGACCGGATTGCAGCGCTCCAGCGCACATATCGCGAAAGGCTGCAGAAAGCCCGCAATTCAGCCAATCTTCTGGCTGCTGTGGATTATCTTTTCCAAACGCCGGCGATCAGTATTCCCATATTGCGCGAGCATTTGGGCGTCAGTTATCCGGCGGCGAAAGCAAATGTCGAAATACTCATGCGCGAGAACATTCTGATCGAGGTCGAGGGTTCAGACAATCCAAGGCTCTTCTTTGCGCGCGAGATCATCAATATCATCTCAGGAAGCGAAAATGCCTGATCTTCTGTTCGAAGTTTTCTCCGAGGAAATCCCCGCGCGCATGCAGGCGCAGGCGGCTGAGGATTTGAAGAAACTCGTCACGCAGGCGCTTGTCGATCGCGGTCTGACCTATGAGGGTGCCGCCTCCTTTGCGACGCCGCGCAGGCTGGCTTTGCATATTGCGGGCCTGCCCGTGCAGCAGCCCGATGTGCGCGAAGAAAAGAAAGGCCCGCGCGTCGGCGCGCCCGAGGCTGCGGTGCAGGGCTTTTTGAAAAGTGCCGGCCTCACCTCGCTCGATCAGGCGACCATCGAGAAAGATCCGAAAAAGGGCGAATTCTATGTCGCCATTGTCGAGAAGAAGGGCGGCGCAACGCTGGACGTGCTGGCAGAGGTTCTGCCTGCCGTTTTGAAGACTTTTCCCTGGCCGAAATCGATGCGCTGGGGCGCGGGCTCATCCAGGCCCGAGGCCTTGCGCTGGGTGCGCCCGCTCCATTCCATTGTCGCGACTTTCGGCCCCGAGACGGAAGATCCGGAGATCGTCCGCTTTTCGCTGGATGGTATTGAATCGGGCGATGTCACCTATGGCCATCGCTTTCTCAGCCCCGGCGCGATTCATGTGCGTCGTTTCGACGATTATGTGCCGGCCCTTGAAAAGGCGAAAGTCGTGCTCGATGCCGAGCGCCGCAAGCAGATCATTCTGGCGGATGCAAAGGATCTGGCTTTCGCGCAGGGGCTTGAACTGGTCGAAGATGAAGGCCTGTTGAGCGAAGTTGCAGGGCTTGTCGAATGGCCTGTCGTGCTGATGGGCGAATTCGACGAGGCCTTTCTGGATATTCCCGCCGAAGTCATTCGCGCGACAATCCGCGCCAATCAAAAATGCTTCGTGCTGAAAAAGCGCGATGCGGCGGACGGTGCGCTCGCCAATAAATTCATTCTCGTTTCGAATATTGAGGCAAGCGACGGCGGCAAAGCCATTGCCGCCGGCAACGGTCGCGTTGTGCGCGCGCGCCTCTC
>CANHAW010000242.1 GCA_947458675.1 Beijerinckiaceae bacterium | reverse complement strand
TGCCCTTGCCGCCCAGTTGCTGATACATGGCAGCACCCTGATTGACACCGGCAATCACAGTGCCGTCTTTCGAAGCGGCTGTATAAACATGATTGGCAGCGGTAACGCCACCGGCGCCCGCCATATTCTGCACGATCATTTTGGGATGACCGGGAAGATATTTATCCATATGGCGGGCAAGCAGACGCGCATAAAGATCATAACCGCCGCCGGGCCCAAAACCGACGATGATCGACACATTCTTGCCGGCGTAAAACGCACTTTCCTGAGCCTGCGACGTTGCGCAAGAGGCCCCAAAGACAACGCCAATCGTGATGGCAGACGCAAACCATTTAGAAGCAGGACCATGCGACATAAAGGTCTCTCCTCACTGTGTCGATTGACGTGAATCGGTGATTTTCGGATTCAGCACAACACGATCAAGCGTCGTGCGCTGCTCGACCATCCGCATAGCATCGGCAAATTCAGCCAAGGGAAGTTCGACGAATTTTCCAAGATCGAGTTTTCCATCCTCAAACAATTGGAACAATTCCCGATAGCATTCGAGCATCATATCTGGACGCTTCTTGCGGTAATCGCTCACCTGCAATCCGCTGATCTCCATGTTCTTCAACATGAGATAATTGATTTTCACTGTTGGAATACGACCCGAAGCAAAGCCAACAATCACCATGCGGCCACGCCATGCAATGGCCCTGATCGCAGCATCGAAGGGGTCACCTGCAAGCATGTCGATAATCACATCGGCGCCGTGACCATCGGTGACATCGAAAACCTGCTTGCGAAAATTCTCGCGCAGATCATCGACACTGAGATCGACGACAGCATCGGCTCCAGCAAGACGCGCCGCCTCTGCGCGCGCAGGCGAAGATATGGCCGCGATCACCTTGGCGCCCATGGCCCGGCCCAATTGCATGGCAGCACGCCCGACAGCACCAGTCGAACCAAGAACCAGAAGATTATCGCCTGCCGCAATCCGTGCACGATCCCGCAAAGCAAACCAGGCTGTATCATAGGCAAGCGACAAAGCGCCGGCCTCGGCAAAACTCATGGACTGCGGAAGTTTGAAGCAATCTTTTGCAGGGATACGCGCGAATTCGGCATAGCCTCCTGTTTCGGCCATACCGAGAATGCGGTCTCCCACATGGATGCCTGCAACCTCACTGCCGACAGAAGACACAATTCCCGCAGGGCCTTTGCCAGGAATGAAGGGCAAGGGCGGTGCGAATTGATACTTGCCTGCCGTCACTACGAGGTCGACATAATTGACAGGTGCGGCATGGACCTCAATGACAACTTCATTTTTGCTCGGCTCAGGACGCGCGCATTCTGCCAGCTTGCCGGCGTCAATCGGACCGAATTTTTCGAAGACGATTGCCTTCATAAGCCCCTGCCCCTTCAAGATGCTTTGGCGACAAAACGAACGGGCTCAGGACGAACTGCACCATCTTCGATCTGGCGAACGAGTTCACGCTTCAGGATTTTTCCGCTCGCGGTCAGCGGCAATTCAGCAAGCGCGAGAAAATATTCCGGCATGTCGAATTTCGACAGACCGCATTGATCGAGATGCTGCAGGACATGATCGGCCGAGAGTTCGCTGCCTGAACGGAAGGAAACAGCAAGGCAGACCTTTTCACCCAAGCGTGCGTCAGCGACCGGTACGACTGCTGCGCGCTGAATGGATGTGTGGCGCAGCGCCAATCCTTCGATGCGGGCGGGATAAATATTATGCCCACCGCGAATGATAATATCTTTCTTGCGACCTGTGACGCGCAGACATCCGCGCCCGTCGATCATTCCAAGATCGCCGGTCAGGAACCAGCCCTGCTTGTTAAAGCTGGACTCGGTCGATGCCTGATCGTCAAAATAACCAAGCATCAGGCTCGCGCCACGACCGCAAATCTGCCCAGCTTCTCCCGGAGCCGCTTCGGTCTCCGGATCGTCGCCCTTAAAGATGCGCACTTCATAGGTCTCGCAGGCGCGACCCGAGGTTTCGCAAATGGTTGCAGCGTCATCATCAGGCAGTGTGTAGTGATGCGATCCGGCTTCCGTCATGCCGAAACCGCTTTGCGGCGTCACACCATGTTCGAGGAGGCCCGCTGCAACACTTGGGGGAACAGGCGCACCTGATATGCGGAAGCCACGAACCTTGCCGAGGCTTTTCATATTGCGCTTGCGCAATTCGGCCAGCATATCGATGGCATGAGTGGGCACACCGATGACGAAAGTCGCGCCAGTCTCAACAATGCGTTCGACGACACTCGCACCACGGCCAAGATCATGCACAACGAATTCGCCACCGCGGACCAAGGTCATGATCAGCGCGCCGAGCCCGAGATTGTGGCTGAGCGGGCTCATGGAATAATTCACAGCATCGGCGCCAAGCTTCCAATCCTTGGAAATGGCAAGCGCATTGGCGAGCAAAGTATTGTCCGAATGCATCACGCCCTTGGGTATGCCGGTCGTACCTGATGTGAAGGCCAGATAAACAATCGTATCGGGATCGTCGACACGCGGCACGCCTGGCGTTTTTGTGGCCGGGTCCACAAGGGGTTGCTTGCTCAGATTATAGACAGCCTTGACCGTCGGCCAATTGCCGCTCAGTGCAAAAATATCCTTCTTGTCAGCATCAGCGCCATAATCGTCACGACCGACAAAGGCGGAGGCGCGCATTCTCTGCAGCAAGCCGTCGATATCTTCCACCGTATGATCGCGATGCAGCGATGGACAGCACACATAGCCATTGCGCGAACAGGCCAGGATGACAATGGCCACATCGGCGCAACTCGGCAACCAAACTGCCACCCGATCGCCCGCCTGAACACCTTTGCGATGAAGATCGGCAGCAAACAAATCTGCGCGGGCGACAATCTCGCGATACGTCAGACGATCCTGCGATGTCCGGATGGCGAAAGCATCCGGACTACGTTCGGCCTGCTCTCGCGTGCGCTGATAGATTGTTGTATCGCCCCAATGCCCCTTGCGGCGAAAATCGAGCGCTTCTTTATAGTTGAGCAGCGTGAGCGTCGTGTTTTTCATGCAAGCACTTCCAAAGCTACGGATGCGGAGCGCTGCATCCAAAGCGCCGCCGACAGCAGTTTGTCATCTTCGCCGGCGGCGGCGACGATCTGCAGCCCTACGGGCATGCCATTGGGACCACGGTGCGCAGGGATCGTGATCGATGGCAGATGAAGCAATGTCCAAAGCGCCTGGAACGATGGATCGCCCGCATAATGCAAACCAACGGGCGCTTCACCATTCACGCATGGCGCAAGGATAATGTCGAAGGGCTTGAGAATGGATGCGATATCGACGCGCGCTTGAGCAACAAGTGCCAGCGCAGAGCGATAATCGGCATCGTCAATGGCGAAGCCGCTGACCATGGTCTTTTGAAGAACCTCGCTCAGAAGCTCGCGATGATGAGCCCATTCCCAGGCCAGAGACCGTGCGCGCTCGACATCATTGATGATCCCGCGCGCTGCAGTGAGCTCCGGAAAATAAGCCGGAAGATCGATCTCGACGACAGTGGCACCGGCAGCGCGTGCCTTGGCGACCGAATGATCAAGACATTCGCGTGACTCGCTTTGCGCCAACGGCCAGAGATGCGTCTTGCAAAGCGCGATACGCGGGGGATGGTTGAGCGGTGTCGCGACATAATCCTGCCGGCCCGTGAGCACGGAGGTCACGCAAGAGACGTCTTCCACGCGTCGCGCAATCAGGCCGATCGTGTCGATCGATTCCGCTGCAAATTTGAGGCCCTCACGATTGAATGTTCCATATGTCGGCTTGAATCCAACCAGCCCGCAGAAAGATGCAGGGCGCAAAACCGAGCCGCCGGTTTGCGTGCCGACGGCCAGCGGCGTCATGGAATTGGCTACGGCTGCCGCCGAAGCGCTGGACGAGCCACCCGGCGTACGCTCCAGCGCAAGCGGATTTGCGGTGACATTGGGAAATGTGCCGGCAAATTCGCAGGT
>CANHAW010000241.1 GCA_947458675.1 Beijerinckiaceae bacterium | reverse complement strand
GATATGTTCTAATGAATCCGGTCGTACTGCGCGGCTTGTCTTATGCGTATGGTGAAGGCGAGCTTCGCCGCCAGGTGCTGCGCGATGTGAATCTCGATGTGCGCGAGGGCGAAATCGTGCTTCTGACCGGGCCTTCTGGCAGCGGCAAGACAACGCTGCTGACTTTGATCGGCGCGCTGCGCGCCATGCAGGATGGCAGTGCGCTTGTGCTCGGCGAGGAGCTGGCCAATGCAAGCGAATCCGTGCGCGTGCGACTGCGCCGCCGGATCGGCTTCATCTTCCAGAATCACAACCTCCTCGGCTTTTTGACGGCGCGGCAGAATGTGGCCATGGCGCTGGAGCAGGATGGCGGGCTGGATGAACGCGCGCGCCTCACGCGTGCCGGCGAGTTGTTGGCGGCGGTCGGTCTTGCGGGCCATGAAGATCGCCCGCCGGCCAAACTCTCAGGCGGGCAGCGCCAACGTGTCTCGGTCGCGCGCGCACTTGCCGCGCAACCGGGTCTTGTGCTTGCAGATGAGCCCACTGCAGCGCTCGACAAGGTGAGCGGTCATGAAGTGGTGCAGCTGCTGCGCGATCTGGCAAAGTCGCGCGGCGTGCCGATCCTGCTCGTCACGCATGATCCGCGCATTCTCGACATTGCGGACCGGATCGTCGCGATGGAGGATGGGCGCATCGTCACAACAGAAACGGATCCAGCCACAGCGGCGCGCTGATCAAATGTGGGCGGAATAGTTTTTTGTTTGCCTTGCTTGAGGCAATGCGATGATGGCTTGCGCGGGCTCTGTTCAGGAGCTTGTGGCTGCCGCGCGGTCGCTGCCGCGATCGAAAATATAATCTTCGCTCTGCTCGAGGAAGGTGGCGAGATGTTCCCAGATCAGGGCCACATCGGCGGCGCCAACAGCTCTCAATTCCGAGGCCATTCCAATCGCCTTTCGATAATCGACAACGACAATATCCTCTGGCTGGAGGTCGTTTGTTTTGTTGTCGAGTGACATGATCGGCTGCATGGGACGCCTTCCCTATAAGGGCATTGCTTTCCTGTTACGTTTTTTCCATGCGGGCAGATCTTCTCCGATCTCCTTTTCAGCTGAAATGTCAGGGATTTGTTTGCTGCACTGCACTTTCGTGCTGGCCCGAAACCCCACGCTTGGCGTGAGAGCGTTCGGCGATGGATTGGTCTGGCATTTTGTCAAAGGTCTGCGGCCATTGGCTCTATGGCCCTTCGCAAAGCGATCCTTTGTCGATGAAGCTTCCGGCAGGACACAAGAAATTCTTCCGACGCGTCATAATTCCGTGGTATTTCTGCAACGCAGCACGGGTGACTTTTTGAATTTTCCATTTTTGCTCAGTAAATAGGCACATTGCCGAGCTTTCGTTCTTGTCTATTGGGCGCGAGCGTCACATTCCTGTGTCATAGGTTTCTGACACGAGGAAAATCGCATGAAGACCAAGCTGATCCTTGCCGCCGTTGCTGCGCTCGCGGCGACTTCCGCCTCTGCCGCCGACCTCGGCAAGGGCAAGAAGGCTCCTCCCGCCCCCGTCTATGTCTCGCCGTGGGATTTCACGGTCGGTGCGGGTGTCACCAGCAATTACCTCTTCCGCGGCATCAGCCAGTCGAACAATGCTCCGAGCGTGAATGCGAATGCTGAAATCCGCTACACGTTCAACGACATGTTCGCGGGTTATGTCGGCATCGCCGGCTCCAGCATCAAGCTGACGAACCAGCAGCCGAGCCCCTCGATGGAGCTCGATGTGATGGGCGGCGTCCGCGCGACGCTCGGCGCCTTCACCGTCGACGTCGGCGGCATTGGCTACATCTACCCGAACCACACGACTGGCGTGATCTTCCCGACCAACCCGACCTTCTGGGAAGGCTATGTCAAGACGAGCTATGCAGTTAACGATACGATCACGCTCGGCCTGAACGGCTTCTTCACACCGAGCTTCCTCGACACTGGCGCTGACGCCCAGTACATCGCCGGCACGTTCGCCGCCAAGCTGCCGATGGATTTCGGCTTCTCGGCTGAGCTCGGCCGTCAGTTCTTCGGCACGACCGATGTCGCGCATGGTTCGGTCAGCCTTCCTGACTACACCTACTGGAATGCCGGCTTGAACTATACCTACAAGATCGCCACGCTCGATCTGCGCTACCACGACACCACTCTGAGCAAGGAAAAGTGCTCTCTGATCACTGGCCCGACCACTGGCCCGGCGGGAACGCAGTCGAAGTATTGCGGTGCGGCTTTCGTTGCCACGCTCTCCTTCGCGCTCACCTCGAAGGATCTCAAGTAATCGCGACGGTCGTCTGACCGCTGCCATTTCTTGCGCCGGAGACCTCACAGGTCTCCGGCGTTTTCATTTTAAGTCATTGTTTTAGAGCGCATTTCAGGCGGCACGACATTTGCTCGACCAAAGCGCCATGGTCGATTTCGCGCAACGTCTCCTGAATGTTCTTTCGGCCGCGCCGATGGCGCGCAGCGACTTTGCGCGCCGGCTTGCCGCCGATTACGACGCCAATTCCGACAAGCATATAGATGCCGCCGAATTCCGCCGGATTTTTGCCGAAGTGCAGATCGATCCGGCCGCCGTTCCGGAGATTGGTGCAGGCGGCTCATTCGCCGCCCGGCGCACCTTGTTCCCGCAAATGCTTTACCCGTCCTTCTCGCGCAATTTCGCCCATGCCTCCTATCAGGCGCAGGCCGCCCTCGGGGCGCTGGACCTGGATGAGGATGGCGCCGTCTCCTTCGCTGAACTGGAGGGCACGGCCAAGCCGGCGTCGCAGACGCCGCAGACGCCGTTGACGCCTGAGGCGCGCGCCGATGCTTTGCTCGCCCGCTACGACCAGGAAGATAAGGGCTATGTGATTGAGGCCGATCTGGTCGCAGCCTGGACGGCTGATCCCGCGCTCGGCGACCCGGCCCGCGCGGCGCTCGCCATTGAAATGTTCGATCTCGACCTGGATGCGAAAGTCACACGCGCCGAGGCCATGGCCGGTTACGCCGCCATGGACAGGGCCGATGCGATTCTGGCGATCTTCGATCCGCTCAAACATGGCTTTATTGACCTTGCCGTGGTCGGCGATATTCCGGCGGGCGACTTTGCCGATATGAGAGAAAAATTCGCCGGCTGGGATTTTGACAGCAATGGCTCCCTGTCGCGGCAGGAATTGATCGCCGGATTGCAATTGGAAGCCCATGAGGCGGAAAATGCCACCGATCCCGCACTGTCCCTGCCTGGCGATACCGATCCTGCTCTGGTCGCCGCCATGCTGATGGCCCGCCACGATACCGACAGGAATGGCTCATTCTCGCAGGAAGAATTTGTCGCCGCCGCCGGCGAGGCCGATTTCAACGCTTGGGACAGCGATGCCGATGGCGTACTCACGCTGGAGGAATTGCAATCGGGAATTGCCGAGATAAGGCAGGCCGAAACAATCGTCGCCCAATATGACAGCGCCGGTAAGGGCTGGTTTGACGCCAGCGATATGGCCGCAGCCTTCGATTCTGCCAGCACCGAAAATATCGCCGAGCGCGTCGCGCAGATCATGGCCTTCTGGGATGGCAATGGCGACGGGAAGGTGAGCGTCGCCGAAGTCGTCGCCGGCGTAGCGCATGGCGGCTTTGTCGGTGGCGAACAATTGCGGCCCGACGCAGATGCGCCCCAAGCATGATCTCGATCAAGGCCGGTTGTCCTGAGGCTTTCTAATCTTCCCATGTGATTGGGAAGCAAAAGCCATGACCTATGCGACATCGCTCGATCGCGAGCGCGCCATCATGCAATATGTCTTCGACCACGGCCCCCTCGATTATGCGCGCTGGGCCAAGGATTTTATGTTCTTCCGCAATCGCGTCATTGTTGAACTCGAAAGATTGCATGTGCCTGACGATTGGCTCGTGAAATCATCACTGGCAGCAAGCCGCGCCTGGGAGGCAGAAAATCCCTGTCCCATTTCAACCGAAGAGATCGAGACATGGCG
>CANHAW010000240.1 GCA_947458675.1 Beijerinckiaceae bacterium | reverse complement strand
ATCATCAGATCGACATCGCCGCGCGTCATCGACAGCGTCAGGTCTGGCGTATTGCGGAAGGGCACGATGCGGAAATCAAGCCCGGTCGTTGTTTTCAACAATTCGGCCGAGAGATTTTGCGTTGAGCCGACAACGACCGTGCCGACATTCAGCTTGCCCGGATTAGCTTTGCCGTAATCGATCAGATCCTTGAGCGTGCGATATTTCGAATTGGCGCTGGTGGCCAGAACGAAGTCGAAGAAACCGAGCGTCGAGATCGGCGCGAAATCCTTCAGCGGATCGAAGCGCAGATCCTTAAACATGTTCACGCTCACGGCCGTGCCGTTGGAGAAGAGCGCCAGCGTGTGGCCATCGGCTCCTGCCGACAGAACGGAGCGCGCGGCGGCAATGCCGCCGGGGCCCGGCTGATTTTCGATCACGAAACGCTGGCCGACTTTATCGGCGAGACGCTCGGTGACCAGACGCACTGTGACATCCGCCACGCCGCCTGCGCCGAAGGGCACGATGACGCGGATCGGCTTGGACGGCCACGCCTGCGCCTGCGCACCTGTCACGCTGAAAGCGGCGGCGCCGAGCATGAGCGCGGCGGTGCGGCGTGTGACGTGAAGTCCGTTTTTCTTCGACATTCGGGTCTCCTGCCCTGAAAGGCTGTTTTGTCCGGCGACGACCTTATAAGGCGCCGCACAGGGTTCAAATGCGAAGTTTTCAGATGTCCGTGAAGGCGCTTGCTTGGCCCTTCGGGCGGCTCGCTTCGGTCCAGCGCCGCAAGGCGCGTTGCGAGATGAATTCGAGCGCCGAATAAATGGCAATGCCGGCGACTGAAATCAGCGCCAGGCTCGCAAACATGCGCGGTATGTTGAGCCGATAGCCAGCTTCCACAATGCGATAGGCAAGGCCTGCGCCCTGACCGGCTGCACCCGCAGCAATTTCAGCGGCAATGGCGCCAATCAATGCCAGTCCGCCGGCAATTCGCAGCCCACCCAGAAAATAGGGAAGGGCGGAGGGCAGGCGCAGAAAACGCATCTGCTGCCACGCGCTTGCGCCGTAAAGCGTGAACAGGTCACGCAGATTGGGATCGGCCGAACCCAGCCCCAAAGCCGTATTCGCCAGCACCGGAAAAAAAGCGACCAGAAAGGCGCAGGCCAGAACCGCGCTGCCGGGCTCCAGATAGACCAGAAGCAAAGGCGCAATGGCGATGATCGGCGTCACCTGAAGAATAACCGCCACAGGCAGGAAGGATCGCTCCAGCCAACGGAATTGCGCAAACAGGATCGCTATGGCGACGCCGATAACGGTGGCGAGCACGAGGGCTGCCGCCGTAATGCGCAATGTCACCCAGAGCGAGGCGGAAAGAATCGTCCAGTCTTCCGCCAGTGTCGAAAGAATGAGGCTGGGCGCGGGCAGAATATAGGGTGCAATGCCAAGTCCGCGCACGATTCCTTCCCAGCCCGCAAGCAGCGTCATGAAAACAGCCAGCGGCAGGATGCGATCGCTCTTCATGCTGCCGCTCCGCGCATTGTCTCTTCCAGCGCTGCAGATGCATTTGCGCAAGCGTCGAGATAAATCTGGCTCAGCCGGAATGTCTCATCTCGCGTGCCCGGTGCAGCAATGGCAATTTCGGCGGCTATGCGTCCGGGACGCTGCGAAAACACACAGATGCGGCTCGACAGATAAGCGCTTTCATAAACCGAATGGGTGACGAACAGAATGGTCATGCCGAGCGAGGCTTGCAGATGCAGAAGGTCGCGGTTCAATTTCGAGCGCGTGATTTCATCGAGCGCGGCGAAAGGCTCATCCATCAAAAGCAGCGTCGGGCGCAAGACGAGGGCGCGCGCAATGGAGACACGCATGCGCATGCCGCCCGACAATTCGCGCGGAAAGGCATTGATGAAAGACGAGAGGCCGACAAGTGCGAGCGTCTCTTCGATTGCAGCCGTGGCTTTTTGTCGGCTCACGCCTTTCAGGCGCAAGGGCAGCCAAACATTTTCAAACACGCTCGCCCAGGGCATGAGCGTGGGTTCCTGAAAGACGAAACCGATTTCCGGGCGCGTGCCGCCCAGCCAGCTGAGATGGCCCGCATCGGGCGTATCGAGACCGGCGATCAGGCGCAAAGCGGTTGATTTGCCACAACCCGATGGGCCGAGCAGCGAGACGAATTCGCCGCGCGAGAGTTTCAGCTCGAGCCCGGCAAGCGCCTGCGTCCCATTGGCGAAGCTTTTCGAGACGCCGTGCAGATTGAGAAGTTCCGGCGTCACTTCGCCCCGTCCATGCCGACGCTTTTGTTGACGAATTGCAGCGTGTAAGCGCGACGATAATCGATCGAGGCTTTCACCACGCCCGATTTCACCATTTTGTCGAAAAAGCTTTTCTGCCGCTCATCCGTCATTGCGCCAATGCCGGATTTTTTGCTGTCGCCCGAATCGACGATTCCATATTCTTTCATTTTGGCGATGGAGAAAGCGATCTGCTCGTCGCTCATGTCTGGGTTGTCGCGCTTGATGAGGGCGTTGGCCTTTGCATTGTCGCCGTTCAGATAAGTGTACCAGCCGATGATCGAGGCATTGACGAAGCGCTGCACGAGATCGGGTCTTTTTTGCACCAGATCGAGGCGCGTTTCGATGGTTGTCGAATAAGTGTCGAAACCATGGTCCGCCAACAGAAAGACATTCGGCTTGAAGCCCGCCTGCTTTTCAATGGCGAAAGGCTCGGCCGTCGCATAGCCCTGCTGCACGCTCTGTTTGTTGGCGAGGAAGGGGCCGGAATTGAAATTATAGGGCCGCAGATCCGCATCGCGAAAACCATATTCCATCCGAAGCCATGGAAATGTCGCTGCAACCAAATCCTTGCCGAGATAGATCGGTGCGCCGACCAGAGATTTGAATGTGTCGCGCCCCTGTCCGGGATGCGACATGAAGACTTGCGGATCTTTCTGGAACATGGCGGCGACGACAATTGTCGGCACATTCTGTTCCACTGCAGCAAAGGCCTGCAGCATGTTGCCGCCCATGGCGAATTCAATGCGGCCCGTGGGCAGGAGAAGGCGGTTGTTGGCCTGCGGCCCGCCCGGCACAATCTCAACCGCAAGTCCGTGGCGCGCATAGGTTCCGTCGGCGAGCGCCTGGTAGAAGCCGCCATGTTCGGCCTGGGCAAGCCAATTGGTCCCGAAGCGCACCTTGTCGGCAGCCTCGGCGCTGAATGCACCCGCCAATGACAGGACGGCAGCCGCCGTCTGGACGAAAAACTTCATCCTCCCCCTCCATCGCTCAGCCTGAATGTGGCGCGTCTTGGCGCAAAGTCGAGGGCTATTTAGCCTCTCCTGCCAGTTCTTGCGAGCGGGCGAGGCTTTGCCTTCGAATGAGCAAAGTGTAGCCTGCCCTCGAAAGGGCCCCCATGCTGCACACTCATTATTGGACCGAACTGGCCTGGACGGATTTCGAGGCGCTCGACAATTCGCGGCTGATTGCCGTCCTGCCCCTTGCCGCGGTCGAACAGCATGGGCCGCATCTGCCGCTGGGCGTCGATCATTTCATTATGGAGGGCTATCTGGAGCGCGTGATCGAGCGCCTGCCGGAGGGCGCGCCGGTGCTCTTTCTGCCCATCCAGTCGATCGGCAAGTCAGATGAGCATCATGCCTATCCCGGCACGCTGACATTATCCGCAGAAACGGCGACACGGGCCTGGGTCGAGATTGGCGAGAGCGTGCATCGCGCCGGCGTGCGCAAACTGGTTTTGCTCAATTCCCATGGCGGCAATGTTGCGATCATGGATCACGTTGCGCGCGAATTGCGCCGGCGCTTTGGCATGTTGGTCGTCATCTGTTCCTGGACGCGCTTTGGCTATCCCGATGAGCTTTTCAGCGCGCCCGAGCGCGCCCATGGCATTCATGGCGGCGATATTGAAACATCGTTGATGATGGCCTTTCGCCCCGATCTTGTGCGCGAAGAAGAATGCGCTGATTTTCAAAGCGCCAATGTCGAGATGGAACGCTCT
>CANHAW010000239.1 GCA_947458675.1 Beijerinckiaceae bacterium | reverse complement strand
TGCCCCACGGCCGCATTTTCGTGGCGAAATGATAGAGCACCACGCCCAGCCAAAAAATATCGGAGCGCGGATCGGTGCGATTGCGCACAATCTGTTCGGGCGAAATATAGGGCCCTGTGCCCATCGGCACGTGAAATTCTTCTTCCAGCAGATCGGGCAATTGCAAATGCCGCGACAGGCCGAAATCAATCAAGGCCACCTCGCCGCTGTCGCGGATCATGATGTTGGATGGTTTGATATCGAGATGCAGCACATTCTGGCGGTGCAGATCGACCAAAGCGGCAGCAATTTTCGCACCGATCTGCGCCACGCGCATCGGTGGCAGCGGCGCCTCATCGAGCATGTTCAGCAGATTTTCGCCCTGGATATATTCCATGACAATATAGGGCTGCTGCGCCAATTCCTTTACCGCAACACATTTGGGCACATGAACGCCAGACAATCGCGGCAGGATCATCATTTCCATTTCGAAACCGACAATGATCGTTGCATCGTCGCCATCGAGAATGCTCGGCACTTTCATGACAAGGGGAATGTCGATCCCCGGCTTGCTCACGCGCCAGAGAGAAGCCATGCCGCCGGTGTGAAGTTTTTCGCCGATGGTAAAGCCATCGACGACAGAACCGGTTTCGAGCTGCTGGCGCACCATGATCAACGCCCGATGTAAAGCCGCGCCGCCAGAATTTGCGGCAAATGTGCAGCGTGAATTTTGCCGGCCGCGCGCTCAATATCATAGGCCGTCCGCAGATAAGTGAATTCGCCCTTGTCCGTATCGAGAAGGCCCCAGGCTGCAGCAGGATTTTCATCGCGCGGCTGACCGACGGCACCTTGCACAAGAAGCCATTGGCGGTTGCCGATCAGCGGAATGGGCGTCCCGGCCTGCGGCTTGAAAGCGACAGCCGGTTTCATCGATGTCATGTGATAAAGGGCTGGCCGATGAACATGGCCGCAAAAAGTCAGCCGCTTGTCAGTGGCGCGCAAAGATCGCTCGGCCTCTTTGGCATCGGTAATATAGCGCCATTGATCGGGCGCAGTTGCATCGGAATGGACATAGAGACGATCATCCTCGGCATAGGAGGATTTGAGCCCGCGCAAAAATGCGATCTGCGCAGAATCGAGCTCCTCATGCGTCCATAAAATCGCTTCGCGCGCATATTGGTTCATGCCCTCGGTCGTGCCGCTCACCGCCGCTGCATCATGATTTCCCTGCAGGACAATGGCCTCGCGCGTCTCGCGCAATTCGGCGATGCGATCGACAACATAGACGGGATCGGCGCCATAACCGACGAGATCGCCCAGAAAAACGAGCCGATCCACGCCCTGCCGCGCGGCCTGCGACAGGCAGGCGTCCAGCGCCTCGCGATTGCCGTGGATGTCGGCCAAAAAGCCAATGCGCATGACGTCCGGCTCCTCCCCGGCAGCATCTTCTTAGGCTTTAAGCGCGCCCGCTACGATCTGGAACCAAGACTGAGGCCCGCGTGCGGGGCTCCAGCCCATCCTTCATGGTCGGCAGCTGGCCGATCTTTCGGCCGACCTGCTTTTCTGCGAGCCGCAATTCGTAGATCTTCTGGAGATCGAGCCAGAACTCCGCGCTTGTGCCGAACCAATGGCCAAGGCGCAGCGCCGTATCCGCTGTGATTGCGCGCTGGCCATTGATAATCGCTGTCACGCGATTGACCGGCACATCGATCTGGCGCGCGAGAGCTGCAGCCGAGAGGCCGAGCTCCTTCAATTCGTCGGCAAGTTGTTCACCGGGATGGATTGCGCTGCGCGGCATGGCATACCCTCAATGATAATCGACGATCTCGACGTTAGACGGACCGGGGGCGCCCTCCGGCCATTCGAAACAGATGCGCCATTGATCGTTGATCCGGATGCTGTACTGCCCGGCCCGATCTCCACGAAGCATCTCTAGCCTATTACCCGGTAAGGCCCGCAGATCCTGCAAGGATGCCGCAGCCTCAAGCCGGTCCAGCCGCGCCTCGGCCTGACGGGAAAAACCGGAAAAGGCCCGGATGGGCTCTCCCTGCGCAAAACGCTCGGTCCGTCGATCACGGTAGGAAACGATCATTGGAAATTACCAAAAAATGACGCGTTACGTCAAACGTAAATCTAGAACAAATTCCCCTGCCCCGCCCCCGCCTGCTTCCTGGGCGCGGGCTTTTCTGCCGCTTTCTTCGGCGCAGGCTCGCCCTCGGCAATGGCCCCCACGCGGCCATCGGCGAATTCCAGCTCGAGCCGCGCGCCCGGCGCAATGGCGGCGGCGGCGCGAAGCGGCTGGCCGGTCTCATCGCGCACCAGAGCGAAACCGCGCGCCAGAACGCTCTGATAGCTCAAGGACGACAGCAATTTTGCCAAAGCGCCAAGCTGCTCGGCGCGCCGCTCGAGCGGCTTGAGCCTGACCTGATTGAGGCGGCGTGCGATCTGGTCGATCTGGCGGCGGGCATTGGCGGCCGATTGTTTTTCAAGCGCAATGCGATTGGCGAAAGCGCGCGCCAGGCGCGCCTGCAAATCTCCGATGCGCTGGCGATGCGGAACTGCGATCTGGCGTCCCGCCCGCGACAGATTTTCACCCGCAGCGCGCATGGCGCCCTGGCGGCGCGCAAGTTCGGCTTGCGGGGAATGGCGCGCCAGAGATTGCGCGGCGCGGCCCAGCCGCAGCTGATCCTTTTGCAGCCGTGCGCGCAGGCTTGCAGAGAGTTTCTCGCCCGCCCGGTCGATCCGCTGACGCGGGACCGCCACAACATCCTCATGACTGGGCAGGGCACGCACCAGCCCGCGCAATTCGCTGCGCTGGCGATCCATGAAACGGCGCAGACCGGCGCGATGGCGCGCAGCCAATCCGCTTGTCTGAGCGAGCAGATCGGCCAGCACCGGCACGGCCATTTCAGCCGCGGCAGTGGGCGTTGGCGCGCGCACATCGGCTGCGAAATCGATCAGCGTTGTGTCGGTCTCATGGCCGACTGCCGAGATCAGCGGAATGTCGCTCGCAGCTGCCGCGCGCACGACAATCTCTTCGTTGAAACCCCAAAGATCTTCCAGCGAGCCGCCACCGCGCGCGACAATCAGCACATCGGGACGTGCAATCGGCCCACCCGGTTCAAGCGCATTAAAACCATCAATGGCGCGCGCCACTTCCGCTGCACTCGTCTCGCCCTGCACGCGGACGGGCCAGACGATGACATGGCGGGGAAAACGATCGGCGAGCCGGTGCAGAATATCGCGAATGACAGCGCCTGTGGGCGATGTCACAACACCGATGACCTGCGGCAGATAGGGCAGCAATTGCTTGCGCGCGGGATCGAACAGGCCCTCGGCGGTCAGCGCCTTCCGGCGTTGCTCGAGCAGCGCCATCATGGCGCCGACGCCGGCCAGCTCCATATTTTCGACAACGATCTGATAGGTCGATTTGCCCGGAAAAGTCGTGATCTTGCCGGTGGCGATCACTTCCATCCCCTCTTCGGGGCGCAGGCGCAGGCGGGCGAAAGACCCCTTCCACATGACCGCATCGATCCGGGCGGTGGCATCTTTCAGCGAAAAATAGACATGGCCGGAGGAATGGGGCCCCCGATAGCCCGAAATCTCGCCGCGCACGCGCACATAGCCGAATCGATCCTCAATCGTGCGCTTGAGCGCGCCCGAGAGTTCGGAGACGGAAAGTTCGGCGGCATTGGAGCCGGGGGAATCCGCTGTGGAGGCCATGGGCCATCATAGGCTCCCCGCGCCGTCATTGCGAGCCGTGGGCGAAGCAATCCAGAGGCCGCGCGTGTGGCTTCTGGATTGCTTCGCTGCGCTCGCAATGACGCACGCCTTGGGATAAGACAGCGCCTGCCTAACGACCTGCACCCAGAGGCCCCATGAACGTCCTTCTCATCGGCTCCGGCGGCCGCGAACATGCTTTGGCGCTGGCTTTGTCGAAAAGCCCGCTGCTCGGCACGCTTTTCGCCGCCCCCGGCAATCCCGGCATTGGCCAGATTGCCGAAAATGTCGCCGTGG
>CANHAW010000238.1 GCA_947458675.1 Beijerinckiaceae bacterium | reverse complement strand
CTCTGCGCCCTTTTTGGCGATTTGCAGAACCGTATCTATGTGGGTCTGGCGAGCTTTCTGGCGGTCAACACGATCATCTGGGGCAAATTCATCTTCGCCCTTTTTTCGTCCGGAGACCTCCTGATCTCGGCCAGCCTTTTTCTCATGTCACATTTTGTCACCGCTCTTGCCTATCTCGGCACGGTGTATTTTCTCGACACGCGGAGCGCGCAGCCCGCCGCCGGTGCGCTCGTCGTCAATCGCGACTAAAATTCGCTGGCTGAACCTTCAGCTGGAATGGCGCGCAGCGCCTCTATGCCACCGCCGATTGACGCCCTGATCCAGCCTTCCACCTCATCGGCAGACAGCGAAAATGTCGCCAAGGCTGCCTCAAGCGATATTTCACCGACGCACATCGCCTGGATCAGACGCGCCTTGCGATATCTCGTCCATCTCGCGCCAGGCCGCAATTGTTCGTCACGAATGGGCAAGAGTTCGATTTGCTCGCGATGGAGCCGCAGCAGCATCTGAATGCGCAAGATCGCGCGCCCTGTTGCAAGCAAGCGCGGGTGCGGCACGTGAATGAAAGACGAAGCATCCATTGCAGCAGGATAGACGCCCCTGGCGGCAACGGCTGCAGACATCCAAGCGGTCGATGAAACGATACAAGCAGCTACTGAAACTTATCCAGCAGCATCAGACCCGCGCGGCAATATTGTTGATGATCGCTTCAAGACGCGCCGGAAGCACGGGTTTCATCAATGCATCATCGAAACCGGCTTTGCGCAATGCGTCTTGCTCCTCAAGATCGGCATTGGCAGAAATAGCGACGATCTGCATCCGCTGGCCCGTGCGTTTCTCCATAGCGCGAATGCGCCTCGTTGCAGATTGCCCGTCAAGCTCGGGCATTTGCAAATCCATCAGCACGAGATCGAATTTCTGTGCGGCAGCATGTTCAACCGCCTTGCGACCGTTCTCGACGGCGACAATGCGATGGCCCCATTTCTCCAGCATCATGGTGAGGAGAATGCGATTGGGCGCGACATCCTCCGCAATCAATATGTCGAGGGCACGCATGGGCTTTACGCTGGGAGGCTGGTTTTCTTGCACCGCGACGGGTGCCCGCCAAATCTGCGGCGCAGGCAATTCGAAGATGAAACGCGAACCGCTTCCATAGGCCACATTTTCGACGGACAGCTTTCCGTTCATGGCCTCGACCAGCGTCTTGCAAATCGCCAGCCCGAGCCCGGTGCCCTGGCGTGCGACCCGCATGCGTCCGCGCTCGAAAGGCTCGAAAATATAGGCGATCTCCTCGCTGGAAATGCCGCGGCCCGTATCTTCGACTGCAAAGGATAAAATCGTTGTGTCTGGCCGATAATTGACCAGCAAGCGCACGGCCCCGGCATCGGTATATTTCACCGCATTGGCAAGCAGATTCAGAAGGACTTGCCGGATACGCCCCGAATCTCCCTCCAGCATGGTTGGGGCATGCGGCGAGACGGCAGCCGAGATCGTCAGATTCTTGTCGGTTGAAATGGCCTTTGTCATCTGCAGCATTTCATCGACCATGATGCGCAGATCGAAGGGCGCCGGCTCAATTTTAAACTTGCGCGCCTCATAGGAAGAATAGTCCAGAATATCGTTGATGAGCACCATGAGTTGCTGCGCTGCCGATGCAACAATGCCGGTATATTGGCGCGATTCAGGCGTCAGCCCTGTCAGCATCAATTGATGCGTCCCGCCAATGATCGCATTCATCGGCGTTCGCAATTCATGGCTCACGCTGGAGGCAAAGCGCATTTTGGCTTCGCCGGCCACCTGCGCATCATTGCGTGCTGTTTCGAGCTGACGCACCAGACGCGCCAAAAGCAGGGTGGCCACAATCAAAATAGTCGTCATGGAGCCGCCGATGATGACGAGACTGATCGTCTCGTTCTCCCACTCGCGCAAGAGCGCTTTGCGTTGCGCCGAGACACCGAGTGCAAGAGGCATGCGTGCGCTGGTTTCCAGAGCGATCATTTGCGTGAAGGCGCGCGTCTGGAGCCCGTCGCCCGAGGTGAGCGCCGACCCTTGCCCTTTTGCTTTCAGCTGGCGCAATAGGGAATCGGATTGGCCGCTCGATAAATCAGGCGTGCCGGAGGCCATTTCCACAAGCACGGCGCCATCGTTGCGCAGCAGGGAGATTCCAAGCCCCTCGGCAACGGAGGCATAAAAATCCGAAAAAAATTCGGGCCGGAACCCAACTTGCACGAGGCCCAGCATTTCGCCGGTTTCGCTGACAATTTTGCGCGAGAGATAAATGGTCCACTGCCCCGAGGCACGCCCGATGACGGGCTTGCTGACGAAAATCCCCAGACGCGGATTTGCTTTGTGAATCTGGAGATATTCACGGTCCGACAGATCGATCTCTGAGGCCGGGAATTGTCGCGACGTGTTCAGTAAAACTCCATCGCTTGCAACCACGCTGACAGCATCGATCTGCGGCAGTCCGCGCGCGGATTCACGAAGAAGGTCGAACATGTAGCGCGAGCGAAACGCCCATTGCATGTCCTCGGCGTCGAGCGAACTATATTCATGCACTTTGTCGGCAACGCCCTGAAGAACCAGATCGGCTGCGGTAAAGCTTTGATCGGCATGCGCCAGCAGCATGCGAGCCACTGAGGTGAGCCGGTTTTCCCATTCACGCAGGGCGATTTCCCGGCTCGACCAGATGCCTGCAACAGTGCCGAGTGCACTCAGGAAGGCGAGAGCAAAGCCGCACAGAATAATCAGCGACGGCCCGCGAAGGAGAAACGGGCGGCGGTGTCTCGACATGGTGCAAAGGTCCGATGATCTAGCAGTAATCTAGACTATTTATATGCTTATTTGTTTCGTGTTTTGTGATGTTGAAAGGAATAGACTGCGTATGTTTCACTTCCTGGCCAATGGGGCGCGACATGGAGCAGGACATAACGCAGACTGAAATGCCGCTTGTCGATACCGGCCAAATCGAAGCCCTCGAAGCCGCTATCGGCCGGGATGCCATGAGAGGGCTGATCGCCGGCCTTCTTCGCGATTGCGAGGCCGGCCGCAGCCGCCTCACAGACCTAAAATCTGGCCAGATGCATGATCAGCTCGCCCGTGAAGCCCACAAGCTCGGCGGCATGCTGGCGCAATTCGGCTGCCCGGCCGCAGCCCATGCTTTCCGCTCCTGCGCCCGCGCAGAATCGCCGGGGGAAGCCCTGATTTTACTTGATGGCGGTCTCGCCCTGTTGGGGCCGACCTGCGCGGCGCTGGAAGCTGCCTATTTGTGATGCAAATGACCTAACGTCAGCCAAACACTCGATTTTTTTCTTTGGATTCAATTCAGAAAAAGAATTGTTTCGAATTTTGTTTCCCTTTTCCTTTTATAAGCAAACATGTACCTTGAGCCTGACCGGAGGGTATTGCCTTCGGTCTCGCGCTCCGGGAGACGTGGACAGGTCCCATGACGTTGCAAGCTTCGGGCGCCGCGCCGGCGCGAGTTGTCCTGATCGAGGATTCAGAGCCGATCCGCCAGATGATCTCCATCTATCTGACGAATAACGGAATGAAGGTCTTTGAGGCCGATACGGTGAGTGCCGGTCGGCGCGCAGTCAACCTGCTCAAACCCCAGATCGTGCTGCTCGACCTTGGCCTGGAAGATGGCGACGGCATCGACCTGCTTCCGGAAATCGTCAATCAGAAGATCCCCTGCTTGGTGATCTCGGCGCGCAGCCAAGCCTTGGACCGGGTGATTTCGCTCGAAAAGGGCGCGCATGATTACATGACCAAGCCGATCGAATTGCGCGAATTGTTGTTGCGCATGCGCCGCACCATGTCGATGCAGGCGGTTGCGGCTTCGCCCAATGACACGATCTGGGCCTTTGGCGAGATCAGGGTCGATCAGGCTTTGCGGGCGATCGTCACGGCCAATGGCAGCAAGAATGTCCCCATCACAGCGATGGAATTCAAGCTCCTGCGCATTTTCACCTCGCGCGCCGGCCGTGTGGTCGACCGTGCGGAACTTGCCAAAGTGATCGGCGTCCGCTCGGTCGAAGTCAGCCGCGCGCTGGATATTTCCGTCAGCCGCCT
>CANHAW010000237.1 GCA_947458675.1 Beijerinckiaceae bacterium | reverse complement strand
GGGTCTTCTCTAGGCTTGTTCTATTATTTTGGGTGATGCGCATCGCGCAAAGGCCTTTCCTCCATCCTGATGAGGAAGAACAGGGCGAGCGCCAGCGCTGCTCCGGTCAAAAGGAAGAGCAGGCTGAACCCGCTTGCCAGCCCCTGAATGTTCGGATTGCCCGATCGGAGGAGCAATTCATGCGCGCTGCCGCGTGCCACGCCCGACAGGCCGATCAGGATTGTCCCGAAAACAGCCACAGCGAAAGCGCTTCCCAATTGGCGCAGGAAATTCAGCAGCGCCATTGTGGTCCCCATTTCATGCCGCGGCACAGCATTTTGCAAAGCAGTAGTTGTCACCGGCAAGAGCGAGCCAAGCCCCATCGACAGGCAGGCGAAGATGATTTCAAGCATGACAAGCGGCAGCCGGTCGGCGGCAAGCCAGAGAACAAGCGTCGATGCAATAGCAATGCAAAGACCCAGGATCGGCGCACGCTTGTAATGATCATGTCGCGCCATGTAGCGGCCTGAAAATCCCGCGCCGATTGTTGTGCCAAGAACGAGCGGCACGAGAGCCATACCGGCGCGGTCAGCCGGAAATCCGAGCACAACTTCAAAATAGATCGGCAGATAAATGATCAGCCCGATGAGAACGCTCATCGCGCAACAGACAGAAAGGGTGCCGTTGAAGACAATTTTATTCGCGAGGATCGAAATGGGAATCAGAGGCTCGCGCGCCTTGCGCAGACGCAGGACAAGCAAGGCCAGCAAAAGTGCAGAAAGCGCAATCAGGCCCATCGTTTGTGGCGATAACCAGTCATAGCGCGTTCCGCCCCATGAAAGCGCCAGCATCAGCGTCGTTGACATGGCCATGATCAGGCAGGCGCCGGCCAGATCGAGTTCATGGCGGCGTTCATGTCGCGGTAGTCGCCGGAGCTGGCGGTCGGTCATCAGAAATGCAAGCAGCCCCAGCGGCAGATTGATCCAGAAAATCATCGACCAATGCAGATATTCGGCAAAGAAGCCGCCGATCACTGGCCCGCCGAGGCCGGCAGCCAGCCAGGTTGCCTGAATATAGCCCTGATATTCGGCACGCTGCTTTGGCGGAATCATGTCGCCGACAATGGTCTGTGTGAGCGCGATGAGGCCGCCGCCGCCAAGCCCCTGCAGGCCGCGTGCGAGAACCAAGGCGATCATGTTGGGCGCCAGCGCGCAGGCAATCGAGCCCAGAATAAAAATGCCGATCGAGATCAGAAGAATCGGCCGGCGGCCGTGAATATCGCTGAGCTTGCCATAAAGCGGCGTCACGGCGGTCGCGACGAGCAGATAGGATGTGACGATCCATGGGAGAATTTCGGCATTGCCGAGCACGCGGCCGAAAGTCGGCATGACGGGAGCGACAATTGTCGCTTCAAGCGCGCCCATGAATTGCGCCACCATCAGCCCGCTCATGATCGTGATGATTTCGCGACGCGTCAGTGGCTGCGCAGCCGCCGTTTCGTTTGCGGACATTTTTTTACCGGCAGCTGGCCGCGGGCCGATCGGGCGCCGCAGGCAATCTTGAGACAGGCCGTTTATGCGCCTCTGGCCCTCAGCGTCAATGGTTTGGCGCCAGAGCCCGTCTCCGGCCGGCCCCCGCCTTCCGGATGCTCAAAGACAGGCTGAATGAAGCGGCAGGGGGACTTATGGCGCGAAAAATCGCCTCTGCGCCTCTCCATCCCCTGAAAATGCTTTCGATCCAAACCAATGGCTCCATGGAAAAAGGGCTCGCGCTGCCCGCAGCAGGGCGCATTTGTATTTTTCTGAGGGTGGACGGGCTTGCCGTTGCGCGGTTGAGCTTCATATCATATGCGGGCAGTTCTGAGGGCGATGCGCCCATTCAGGAAACATGCCCGGAACGGCGTTCCGCTCGAGGAGACGATATGACTTTCAAGAATTCTTTGGCGGCGGCCGCCGCCTTCGCGCTGATCGGTTTCACCGGTCAGGCCATGGCCCAGGACGTTGAGGCTGGCGAGAAGAGCTATGCCAAATGCCGCGCCTGCCATCAGGTCGGCGAGACCGCCAAGAACGGCGTTGGCCCCGTGCTCAACGGCATGATCGGTCGCAAGGCCGGCACGCTCGAGGGCTATAATTTTTCCGAAGCCAACAAGAATTCCGGCCTCGTCTGGGATGAGGCGACTTTCGCGGAATATATCAAGAATCCGCGCGCCAAGATTCCAGGCACGAAAATGGTTTTCGCTGGCATCACCAACGAGACTGAAATTGCCAATCTGACTGCGTTCCTGAAGCAGTTCGGCCCCGACGGCAAGAAGAAGTAATTTGGGAGCGCGCGGATGAGCGGACAGGTTCTGACCGACGACATCATCCGCGCGCGCCTTTCCGACGCATTGCCGCATTGGCAGCTCGTCGATGGCGCTATCGAGCGCATCTATCGCACACACGGCTGGAAGAGCACTCTGATGGTGGTCAATACGATCGGCCATCTGGCGGAAGCAGCCTGGCACCACCCCGATATTCATGCCTCTTATCCCGCCGTGAAGGTGCGTTTGAACACGCATGATGCCGGCGGCATCACCGACAAAGATTTTGCGCTTGCCGGAAAGATCGAAGAGGTCGTGATGTGGCGGCCCGGTCAAAGCGGAGGCCCGCTCGAGGGCACGCCGGCCGATCCCGCTTACGCTCATATCCGCTACGACGATTGATCTTGGGCCGGCGCTCCCGATCCTGCGGCCGATAGATTTTCATTCAAGATTCTTCGCATGTTCGAGACAGGTCTCTGAGGCTTGTCGAAGAGCCGGGCGCGCAGCATGGGTCGCTGGATGTTGCCAGCCCATATCCAAAAAACATGTCTGAAAGCTTTGTTTGAAATAGGGCTTGGCCTGAGGGGGAACTGTTGCATCTGTCCTTCAGTTACCCGTTCAGGTAAATGCGTGGAGGAATATATGGAGCAGGAGCGCAAGTCGAACCGCGGTTTCGCATCCATGGATCGCGACAAGCAAAGAGAGATCGCGCGCAAGGGTGGGCGCAGCGTCCCAAACGAGAAGCGAAGCTTCTCACAAAATCACCAATTGGCTTCGGAGGCAGGCCGCAAGGGCGGGCATTCGTCGCATGGGAATCGTCGTGCCTCTGCCAAGCAGAGATCGCAGTAAAGACGATACCCCAAGAGTGATGCCATGAATGAAAAGCGCCGCAGAATATGCAGCGCTTTTCTTTTTCGTCATTTTAAATTTTTTTGCGCAGGCTCTTATTCAGAGATCGGCGGAATCGAGGCGGATTTCTTGCCGCCATGCGATGCATGCCCGCCTTTGCGGCCAGCTGCCGACGCAAGCTCATGATTTTGTGAAAAACTGCGCTTGGCTGGATTTACATTCTGTCCGCCCTTGCGGCCGGCTTCTGCGGCCAACGAAGGATTTTGCGAGAAGCTGCGCTTCTCATTGGGAACGCTCTCACCACCCTTGCGCGCAATTTCACGTTGACGCTCGGGGCTCATAGCGGCAAAGCCGCGCAAGGCTTTCTTTTTCTCTTCCATGGATGTCTCACTTGCAGTTGCGGTCAAGATCACATTCTGTAAACGCGAAGGAAAAGCTGCGGTTCCTGCAAAGGTGATGCTTTTTCAAAAAAAATGCACCGCCCATGGCTGACGCAACGTCAAAGGCTCAGGAACTCCTTGATTGCAGGCGTGTTGAGGCAGGTCTCGCGCAGCGTTGCAATGGAGGATTTCCGTGAAGAAAATCTTGATGGTTTCGACTGTTGCGCTCGCTCTGGCAGGTTGCGGAAGCCCTCAGGCCGATCGCACGCTGGCAGGTGCGGCGCTGGGAGGGCTCACTGGCGCAGCCATAGGTGGTCTTGCAATCGGCACCGGCGGGGGCGCAGCTGCAGGTGCGGCGATCGGTGCGCTCGGCGGGGCAGCTATCGGTGCTGCTTCCGGTCAGCGCTATTACCGTTGCTATATTGATTATTATGGACGCGACATCTGCCGCGTTTACTGATGGTTGGCTTGGCTGGCAAGTCGGTTCGAGAAACTGAAAAGGGCGCTGTCAAAGCGCCCTTCTTTTTTCGATTGCTGTCAGAGACAGGCGATGAGCCTGCGCCTTTATTGCGCGGCTTTCTGATTGATTTTTTGGAGCGCCAGCTCCGAGAGCTGCCT
>CANHAW010000236.1 GCA_947458675.1 Beijerinckiaceae bacterium | reverse complement strand
GCAAATCATGCCCCATGCCTGGACACCGGGCGATGCGGCGCAGACGCAAGTGCTGCGCGCCCAGCTCGAAGCCATGCCCGATGGCGGTGTTGTGGGCTTTGCCATTCCCGGCAATCCCTTCCGCTGCCCGCCCGGCCCCTATGAGCGCATCAGCATGGTGGCGTCCTATCTCAAGCGCCACAAGCCGAAGTCGAAAATTCTGGCGCTCGATGCGAAAGATGCTTTCAGCAAGCAGGGCCTGTTTCAGGATGCCTGGAACGAATTATATCCGGGCATGATCGAATGGGTGCCCGCCAACAAGGATGGCCGCGTCACGCGAGTGGATGCCAAAGAGCGCGTGCTCGAATCCGAATTCGGCATTCGCCACAAAGTCACCGTTGCCAATGTCATTCCGCCGCAGGCGGCTGCGGCCATTGTGCGCGATGCCGGCTTTGCCGATCAATCCGGCTGGGCGCCGGTCAATCCGCTGACGTTTGAATCGCGTGTCGCCCCGCATATCCACATTATCGGCGATGCCAATATTCCAGGCCCCATGCCGAAATCCGGCTATATTGCCAATAGCACCGCCAAACAGGCTGTGGCGAGCGCGGCAGCCGCTTTGCGCGGCGAGGCGGCGCCCTCTGCTGTCTATTTCAACACATGCTATTCGCATGTCGGTGAGGATTACGGCATTTCCGTCGTCGGCGTGTTCCGCCCCAATGCCGATGGTTCGGCCATTGTCGAAGTGCCGAATTCCGGCGGTGTCTCGCCGCGCGGCTCGCTGCCGGAGCAGCGCCGTCTCGAGGCTCTTTATGCCGACGCTTGGTATGAAAGCATCACACGCGATATGTTTGCCTGATGACACAGACCAGCCGCAGAGGTTTTCTGATCGGCGCTGTCGCTTTGGTGACGGTGCCTTGGGAGGCTATTGCGTCTGACGATGCTGTGGTGGCAGCAGTGCGCGAGCAGATCGGCGCGGCTGAGATCATCGATGGCGGCATTGCGCTGCGTGTGCCGACCGTGGCTGAAAATGGCGGTCAGGTTCCGGTCTCCATTCTCGTCGATACGCCGCAGAATGATGAATCTCACGCCATCGCCATTCATGTCTTTGCCACGCGCAATCCAACGCCCGGCGTCACCAGTTTCCGCCTGTCGCCGAAATTGGCGCGCGCTGAAGTGCAGACGCGCATTCGCCTCGCACAAGACCAGCAAATCATCGTTCTGGCACAGATGAATGACGGGCGTGTGCACCGCGTTGTCGCCGATATTCGCGTCACGACGGGGGGCTGCCTGTCATGAGCACGCCTTTGTCGGTTCCACGTATCCGCGCGCCGCGCACGGCCAAGCTGGGCGAGATTGTCGAAATCCGGACGCTCATGGAGCATCCGATGGAAACGGGCCTGCGCATGGAGGCGGGCCGCACCGTGGGGCGCGACATGCTCACCCGCATGATCGTGCGCGCCAATGGCGAGATCCTGCTGCAGGCAGAGTTTCGCAATGGCACCTCGGCCAATCCCTATCATGTCTTTTTCCTGAAGATTGCCGGGACGACCGATCTCGACATCATCTGGCTGGACGAGAGCGGCCGCTCGGCCAAGGCGCAGGCGCGCATCGCCGTCTGAGTGCCGGCTCAATCTTATGTCTTCCTCTGGCGGGCCGCATGTCGTAAGTCAGGCGCGATTTCACGACATTGAGCCGACATGATCCGCCTCGAAAATATTTCCAAGCAAAATGGCCACCAGATCCTCTTCATTGAGGCCTCAGCCGGCCTCCAGAAGGGCGAAAAGACCGGTCTCGTTGGCCCCAACGGGGCCGGCAAGACGACGCTTTTTCGCATGATCACCGGGCAGGAAGCGCCTGATGAGGGTCAGGTGGGGGTCGATCGCGGCGTGACCATCGGCTATTTCAGCCAGGATGTCGGCGAAATGTCAGGCCGCAGCGCGGTTGCCGAAGTCATGGATGGCGCCGGCCCGGTGAGCGAAGTCGCGGCAGAATTGCGCGAGCTTGAATCTGCCATGGCCGATCCCGACCGGCTGGACGAGATCGAGCAATTGGTCGAGCGCTATGGCGAAGTGCAGGGTCGCTTTGAGGAGCTCGATGGCTATGCGCTCGATGGGCGCGCGCGCGAAGTTCTGGCGGGCCTCAGCTTTACGCCTGAAATGATGGATGGCGATGTCGGCAATCTCTCAGGCGGCTGGAAAATGCGCGTGGCTTTGGCCCGCATTCTGCTGATGCGCCCCGATGTCATGCTGCTCGATGAGCCCTCCAACCATCTCGATATCGAGAGCCTGATCTGGCTTGAAAATTTTCTGAAAGCCTATGATGGCGCGCTGCTAATGACATCGCATGACCGCGCTTTCATGAATCGCATCGTCAACAAGATCATCGAAATCGATGGCGGCGGTCTGACGAGTTTCTCCGGCGATTATGATTTTTATGCCCAGCAGCGTGCTCAGCTTGAAAAGCAGCAGCAGGCGCAATTCGAACGCCAGCAGGCGATGCTGGCGAAAGAAATCAAATTCATCGAGCGTTTCAAGGCGCGCGCCTCCCATGCTGCGCAAGTGCAGAGCCGCGTGAAAAAGCTCGACAAGATCGAGCGTGTGGAGCCGCCGCGCCGGCGCCAGACGGTGATGTTTGAATTCAAGCCCGCGCCGCGTTCGGGCGACGATGTCGTGACGCTGAAAAACGTCCACAAGGCCTATGGTTCGCGCACGATTTATGATGGGCTTGATTTTTCGATCCAGCGCCGCGAGCGCTGGTGCGTGATGGGCGTCAATGGTGCCGGCAAATCGACATTGCTGAAACTGGTGACCGGCTCGACCGATCCCGATGCGGGAACGATCCAGATCGGCGGCAGCGTCAAGCTCGGCTATTTCGCCCAGCATGCAATGGAAGTTCTCGAAGGCGATATGACGATTTTTGAATCGCTCGAATATTCCTTCCCGCAGGCAGGGCAGGGTTCTTTGCGCGCTTTGGCCGGCTGTTTCGGTTTTTCCGGCGACGATGTCGAAAAGAAATGCCGCGTGCTTTCCGGCGGCGAGAAAGCGCGTCTGGTCATGGCAAAAATGCTGTTCGATCCGCCGAATTTTCTCGTGCTCGACGAGCCGACCAACCATTTGGACATGACCACCAAGGATATGCTGATCGAGGCCTTGTCGAATTTTGAAGGCACGATGCTCTTTGTCTCGCATGACCGGCATTTCCTCTCGGCCCTGTCCAATCGTGTGCTGGAAGTCACGCCCGAGGGCGTGCGCCAATATGGCGGCGGCTATAACGAATATGTTGAGCATACGGGACAGGAAGCGCCTGGCCTGCGAGGCTGAGGCGCTGGCCATCGCCTGCTCTGACGGCTATTTTTAAGTCTGTTTCGCTGCAGGAGCCGATCGGGTGAGGGAAGCCGACGAGGCGGGCGCCGTTGCGCTGCCGGCCGTCGAAATTGATTTGCGCGCCCTTGTTCCATCCGGTCGCATCCGGAGGGATCGGCGGCGCTTTGCCGCGATCTTCATTCTCTGTCTGGTGGCGCATCTGGCCGCGCTTGTGCCGCTGCCTTTTGTCGGCAAGGACATGCCGGCCCTGGAAGAGACCATTCCGATCGAGATTCTTGTTGAGCCGCCGCCAGCCGAGGCAGAGCAGGAGCCCGAGAAACAGCCTGAAGAGCAGGCGAAAGAGATCGAGCAGCAGCCTGCCCCGGTGCAGCAAACATTCGATGAAAAGCCCGCAACAGATGCTGCGCGCAGCGCTGAAAGCGATGCAAAAGCGCCGGAGCTCAAGCAAGAGCCGCCGCAAGAGCCACCACAAGAGCAGAAGCAGGATGCACCGCAAGCCTCCGAGCTTGCGCCGGAGGAGCCTGTCTATGCCGATGTGCCTTTGCCGCCGCGCATTCCGCAGGCGCGCCAGGGCCTGTCATCGCTCGATATGGAGCCATTGCCGGATTTCAAATTCGAAGCACCGGCAAAGCGCATGCCTTTTCCTGGCGGCAATGCCGAGCCGACCTATCTGAGCATGCTCTATGGCATGATCATGAAGCACATGTTCACGCAGCAAATCGATCCGCCCAAAGAAATGTTGCGTGGGCGCATTGCCTTTGCCATCGGCCGCGACGGGCGCGTGTTTCAGGAAGGGATCGTTAAATCCAGCGGCATGCCCGAGCTTGATCGCGCTGCCTT
>CANHAW010000235.1 GCA_947458675.1 Beijerinckiaceae bacterium | reverse complement strand
TTTTGGCAAAATCCTTGGGCTCGGGGCCAGCATTATTATTGACGAGAATATCGGGATCGGGTGCGGCGGCCAGCAGGGCTGCGCGCCCTTCGGGCGTGGTTACATCGGCGCAGACCTGCGTGATATTCACGCTCGCAGTGGCGCGTAATTCTTGCGCTGCTTCTGCCAAACGCTCCGCATGGCGTCCGTTGATCACCACATGCACGCCCTCGCGTGCCAGGGCCTGCGCACAGGCAAAGCCGAGCCCCCGACTTGAGGCGCATATGAGTGCCGTGCGGCCTGAGATTCCAAGATCCATATGTCACCTCTCTCAGGCGGCCAGCGGCGTTTCCCAGGCATTATAGGAAAAGACCTGATCCTGCTCGCGGCGGAATCTTTCAATGTCATTCGTGCTCGACGAGGCCTGAATCCAGGATGTGCGCGGCTTGCGATTGGCTTCATAGATTTTGAGTGCACGCGGAATGTCTGATGTGCTGGCATCGGCAAGGCAGCGCGCCAGAATGGCTGCATCCTCAATCGATGTGCCGGCGCCTTGCGCCATATAGGGCGTCATGGGATGACACGAATCGCCGAGCAGAGTGATGCGGCCCTGCGTCCAGAAGGGCAGGGGATCGCGTTCAACCAATGCCCATTTATGCACGGCCGGGCAGGCTTCGAGCACGCCGCGCACGATGGGGTGAAATTCGCTGTATTCGCGCAGCAATTGATCGAGATCGCCCTCAGTCGACCAGGATTCGATATTGAATGAAGGCTCGGGCGTGCTGGTGACGAAATAGACTTCATCCTTGCGCGGATTGGTGAAGTAAATGACGATATGGCGATCTTTCGCCATCCATTTGGTCGAGCCTTCGACTTCGACATTTTTGATCAGCGCTGTCGGAAAAGTGGTGCGATAGGCGACGCGCCCGGTGAAGCGCGGCTGTTCAGGCCCATGCATGCGCTCGCGCACCATGGAATGCACGCCATCGGCGGCAATCATCATATCGGCGCGCGCGCTGCTTCCATCGGCGAAAAACATATCGACGCCATCGCCATCCTGACGGAAGTCGATGAGCTTTTTCGAACGCTGAATGACGTCTGCGGGCACGATTGAGGCCAAAGCCTCGTGCAAATCGGCGCGATGCAGCAGCAATTGCGGCGCGCCATATTTCTCCTCATATTCGGCGCCCTGCGTGCGCTGCCACAGAAGATCGCCGGTTGCAGCATCGCGATAGCGCGTCATTTCGGGGTGAAAAGCAACCGAGCGCACGCGCTCTTCAAGCCCCATGCCGCGCAGAACCTTGACGGAATTGGGCCCCTGCTGAATGCCGGCACCAACGCGGGCAAAGGCGCGCGCCTGTTCATAGATTGTCACCTCAATGCCGATGCGACGGAGATTGGCGGCTGTGGCAAGCCCACCCATGCCGGCCCCGATAATGGCTGCGGTTTTCTTTTGTCCGCTCATTTTTGTCTCCGCTTCAGCGACGGTGCCAGGGAATTAGTCTTGTTTCGGCGAGATTGCCGATGAAGGCGGCGGTGCCTGCAAAAATCAGAACGATCGCAAGGCCCATAAACATGCGCGCTATGTCGAGCACCTGCCATGAATCCCAGATAAAGCGGCCAACGCCCGTATCGGCAGAAACAAATTCAGCCGAAATGACGAGAACCAGCGCCTGTCCCAGACCAAGGCGCAGGCCCGTGATGATGGCCGGCATGGCCGCTGGCACAGAGACCTGAAGCCAGCGCACAAAAGAAGGAAAGCGGAAGGCATTGGCCACATCGCGAAAGATGGGATTGATGTAGCGCACGCCGGAAAAAGTATTGATGCAGGTCATGAAGAAAACGCCCAGCGTGACCAGCGCAGAACTGGACGCATCGCCAAGGCCGAAAATGACTATCATCAGGGGATAAATGGCGATTTTGGGCATGGGGAAAATGGCGTAAAGCGTCGGCGCAAGAGCCGCGCGCGTGGGGCCATGCAGGCCCATGATGACGCCGATGATCACACCAGACGTTGCGCCGATTCCAAAACCAATGCCTATACGCTTGAGCGTGGCCTCCATATGTCCATAGACGAGGTTCTGCCCTGCTTGCGTCGAGAGAAATTTGACGATGGAGGCAAAGATCGTGCTTGGGCTTGGAAAGAAGCGCTTGTCAATCAGTTCGAAATTGGCCGCAATCTCCCATGCCAGAAGCAGGAAAACGGGGAAGCCAATGCCAAGCAGCAGATTGCGAATGCGAAGCATGCGGCGCGCGCGCAATTGCGCTGAGGCGAATTCGTCCAATTGTCCGCCAGCGGCGAGCGATGATTGTGTCATGGAGCTGCCTCGGCGATCAGCGTTTGCCCGACCTCATCGGCGACGAGCTCCCAGATTTGGTTTTGCATGCGGCCAAACACCGGATCGCGTCGCCGCGCCAGCGGTGGAACATCGCGGGAGAAGGGTGATTCGATAAAGGCTTTCGCGCGGCCGGGCCGTGCGGTCATCACCAAAAGCCGGTCGCACAGGCTGAGTGCCTCATCGATATCATGCGTAACATAGACAATGGTGGATTCGGTCTTGGCCCAGATGCGATACAATTCGGTCTGCATGACAAGACGCGTTTGCGCATCGAGTGCGGCCAGCGGTTCGTCCATCAGCAAAAGCAGGGGCTCTGTCGCCAGTGCACGCGCAATGGCAACGCGCTGGCGCATGCCGCCGGACAATTCATGCGGATAGGCCTTTGCAAAGTCGCGAAGGCCGACGAGATCGCGATATTTGTCGATGCGTGTGCGCATCGATGCAGAATCGATCCGCAGACCTGACATGCCGATGCCGATATTCTTGTCGACGCTCATCCAGGGCAGGGTGGAATCGCCTTGGAAAACGGTGGCGCTGCGCAGGCGCGTGCGATCCTCTTTATGTCCTTCGCCGCCCCATTCGATGGTGCCGTAAAAGTCGCGATCGAGGCCGGCGAGAATGCGCAGGCAAGAGCTTTTGCCGCATCCGCTTGGTCCCAGAATGGCAATCCGCTCCCCTCGTTCAAGGCTGAAGGAGAGGTCGGTAATGGCGCTGACCACATCGCCGGTCTGCGTCAAATAGGATTTGCGCAGCTTGGCGACACGCAGGGCTGGATTGCTGGCGGTCATTCGCGCATTCCTATTCCGCAGCCACAAGGCGTTCTTGAGGAAGCGGTCGGCGTCCGCCAAGTCGAGCGTTGATCTCGTCTGCACAGCGCAGGAGAATGCGCGAGAGGTGGTCTTCCATGTCTGGCTTGAAGCGCTGCTCCGGCATTGAAATGCCGACAGATCCGAGCGCGCGTCCGCGCGAGCAGAAAATCGGTGCCGCTATGCCGATAGCGCCAGGGATTCTTTGGCCCAGAGTGATCGCATAGCCCCGGCTGCGGACATGGTTGAGCGCGGCATTGAGCGCATCCGGATCGACGATTGAGCGACTTGTGGCTGGCGCAAGGCCGGTACGCTCTATGATGCGACGACGCTCGTCTTCGGGCAGGAAGGCCATGACCGCGTGGCCCGCAGCACCAACATGGATCGGCTTCCACTTTTGCAGCTCAACAATGTAGCGGACTTCCTGTTTCGTTTCGACGCTGGCGATGCCGATATTTTCGCCGCGATCAGGATCGAACAGATTCAGATAAGCCGATTCATTGCATTCAGCAGTCATGGCGCGCATGGGCGCCATGGCAATATTGCGCAAGGGCCAGCGCGAGGCGGCGCGCTGCGACATCAGCATCATTTCGATGCCGAGCACGTAACGGCCGGTTCCGCCCTCTTCCTTCTGCAGATAGCCCTCTTCGACCAAGGCCGAGATCAGCCTGTGCGTGCTGCTCGGCGTGAGCCCGAGCGCCTTTGCTGCGGATCTTACGCCGACCGATTCGAGATCGCTCTCGACCATCCAGCGCAAAAGCCCAAGCGATTTGGCGAGCGGGTTACGTGTCATGTCACATCGGCCTGTCGACGGGACGCAGGAAGCGCCCATGTTCGATGCGCATCTCGCCATCGACATAGAGCGTCGGCTCAAGGATCACGCCATCCATGTGAATGTTGGACAGGATTGTCCCGCCGACATCGATATTCGTGCCGAGGCCGAAATGGATGGATCCGAGAATATTTTTATCCTCGCGCTGGACGCCGCGGATCTGCGCTTTCGAATTAATGCCGACAGAGGCTTCAGCCGGGCACAT
>CANHAW010000234.1 GCA_947458675.1 Beijerinckiaceae bacterium | reverse complement strand
GCAGGGCGCCGACCAGCGCAAAAACTATCCGAAGGGCACCGATCCGATCGTGCTCGGCGAATCCGTCAATACTGTCACGACCTACGGCTATGATCCGGTCACGGGCATGCATGAAGGTAAAGTGACCCTTTGCCAGATCCGTACGGCGTAAGGGAGGAGAGACAAATGGCTCGAATGAAATTCCTCTGCGACGCTGACCGCTGCATTGAGTGCAACGCCTGCGTCACCGCTTGCAAAAACGAACATGAAGTGCCGTGGGGCATCAACCGTCGTCGTGTCGTCACGATCAACGACGGCAAGCCGGGCGAGCGCTCGGTGTCGATGGCCTGCATGCATTGCACGGATGCGCCTTGCGCCGCCGTCTGTCCTGTCTCGTGCTTCTACACCACGGTCGACAAGGTCGTGTTGCACTCGAAGGATCTGTGCATCGGCTGCGGCTATTGCTTCTACGCGTGCCCCTTCGGCGCGCCGCAATATCCAAAGGTCGGCAATTTCGGTTCGCGCGGCAAGATGGACAAGTGCACCTATTGCGCTGGCGGTCCGGAAGCCGATTTCTCGACCGTTGAATATGAAAAATACGGACGCAACCGTCTGGCCGAGGGCAAGCTCCCGCTTTGCGCGGAAATGTGCTCGACCAAGTCGCTTCTCGCCGGCGACGGCGATGTCATCGCTTCCATCTACAAGGAGCGTGTCATGAAGCGTGGTTACGGTTCGGGCGCCTGGGGCTGGAAAACAGCCTATAAGGAACCCGCTGCGATCTGATTTTTCTGCATTCGAAAGGTTGTGCGATGAGCACATGGATCAAATCTCTCGCAGCTGCGCTGGCGATTATTTTCGCCAGCGCCATGCTCCCGGCAGCTGCGCAATACAATAATTTCAACCCGACCCGCGAAGCGGTGAGCGAAGATGCTTTGCTCAAGGCTCTCAAGAGCGGTGACACGCTTTCGGGACGTATCACCATTCCCGATCCGAAGGCTGCGTCTCTCATTCAGCCGCAGGGTCAGGACTGGCGTAACTTCCACGAGAAGCAATTGCCGACGATTGGAGCGATCTCCATTCTCGGCATGATTGCGGCGCTGGTTCTGTTCTATGTGATCCGCGGCAAGATCCGCATCGATCATGGCTTCTCGGGCCAGACGATCACGCGTTTCGCCAGCCTGGATCGCTTCACCCATTGGCTGACGGCAGGATGTTTCATCATTCTGGCGCTGTCGGGACTGAATATTTCCTTCGGTCGCTGGGTGGTGATGCCGCTGTTTGGAGCCGAGGCTTTCGCAACCGTCAGCGGTTATGGAAAGCTCGCGCATAATTATCTCGCCTTCCCCTTCATGCTCGGGTTGGCGCTGATGTTCCTGCTCTGGGTGAAGGACAATATCCCGAATGCAGTTGACGTGAACTGGCTCAAGCAGGGTGGCGGCATATTCAAGAAGGGCGTCCACCCGCCGGCCAAGCGTTTCAACGCCGGCCAGAAGGGCGTCTTCTGGCTCGTGATCGTCGGCGGCATCGTGATGTCCGTCTCCGGTTGGTATCTGCTGTTCCCCTATACGGTGGCCGATGGCGTTGCTGGCCTCCAGCTCTGGACAACCATCCACGCTGTGCTCGCCGTACTCTTCGTCGCCGCCATGTTCGCCCATGCCTATATTGGCTCGGTCGGCATGGAAGGCGCCTTCGATGCGATGGGCACCGGCGAAGTCGACCTCAACTGGGCCAAGGAGCATCATTCGCTCTGGGTCGATGAGGAGCAGGCCAAGGGCAAGACACCCGCGGTTCCGCCGCGTGCCATGCCGGCAGAGTGATCTGCAGACTTTTGTGTTAAGGGAACTGCCCGGCATGTCCGGGCAGTTTTCGTTTGGGGCTGTTCGCCCCTCCCCCATAGGGAGAGGGCGGACTCGCGAAGCGAGCCGGGTGAGGGGTTACACCCTCACATCGAAAGGGGTGTAACCCCTCATCCGTCGGCTCCGCCGACACCTTCTCCCTCTGGGAGAAGGACGCGCACGAGAGAGTGTGGAATGAAACTGATCGGTCTTGCAGGCTGGAGCGGGGCGGGGAAGACGACCTTGCTCACGCGCGTCATTCCGCATCTGGTGGCGCGCGGCCTAAAAGTTTCGACGATCAAACATGCGCATCATTCTTTCGATGTCGATGTGCCGGGCAAGGATTCGTATCGCCATCGCGAGGCGGGCGCGACCGAAGTGCTGATTTCCTCTGGCAAGCGTTTCGCGCTGATGCATGAATTGCGCGACGAAGCAGAATGGCCGCTGGCCGATCTCTTGCGCAAAATGTCGCCGGTCGATCTGCTGATCATCGAGGGATTCAAGCGCGACAATCATCCCAAGATCGAGGTGCATCGCGCCGAAAACGGCAAGCCGTTTCTCTTTCCCGACGATGCCAATATTGTGGCTGTCGCCAGCGATGCGCAGCCCGACACAAAGCTGCCCTTGATCCATATTGATGAGATCGAGCGTATTGCTGCGACAATGATCGAAAAGGCCGTGCCCGTATCGGATGTGCTGAGAGGTTGATCCATGGCGCAACTCTCGGATGATTGTTTCGCTTTCGGCGGCGCGCTCATGTCGGTTGATGAGGCGGTCGCGCTGATCCGCGCGCGCGTCACAGCTGTGGCGGGCATTGAACAATTATCCCTGCAGGAAGCCGATGGGCGCGTGCTCGCCGATGCGCTTCATGCGCCCGTGCCTTTGCCGCTCTTTGCCAATTCCGCTGTCGATGGCTATGCGCTCTCCAGCGCCGATCTCCCAAAGGATGCGCCGCGCGCTTTTGCCGTTTCGCAGCGCATTCAGGCGGGCGCACGCGCAGCGCCGATTATGCCCGGCACAATCGCACGCATTTTCACCGGCGCGCCAATGCCCGCCGGCGCCGATACTGTTTTCATGCAGGAAGATGTGGAGATACAGGCGGACGGTCGCGTGCTTCTGCCGAAAGGCTTGAAGCCCGGCGCCAATATGCGCCCGGCCGGCGAAGATGTGGCAAAGGGCGCGCTCGCCATTGCAGCCGGCACGCGCCTGCGCCCCCAGCATGTTGCCCTGGCTGCAGCGCTGGGCCTCACGCGGCTCGATGTGCGCCGGCGGATTCGTGTGGCCGTTTTTTCGACCGGCAATGAGGTTGTGGCACCCGGTGCGCCGCGCGACGATGCGCAATTGTTCGATTCCAATCGCTTCATGCTGGCGGCTCTGCTGCGTCGGATGGGTTGCGAAATTTCCGATCTCGGCATTTTGCGCGACGATCGCGCCGCGCTGTCGAGCGCGCTTGCCGATGCAGCGCAGGCGCATGATCTCATCCTCACATCGGGCGGCGTTTCCACCGGCGAGGAAGATCACATGCGCGCTGCCGTCGAACAGGTGGGCTCGCTCGTGCTCTGGCGCATGGCGATCAAGCCGGGCCGTCCTGTTGCCATGGGTGTGGTGGCGGGTACGCCCTTCATCGGCCTGCCGGGCAATCCGGTGGCGAGTTTTGTGACCTTTGCCTATGTGGTGCGCCCGATCGTTCTGGCGCTTGCGGGTGCTTTGCCCGAGCCCATTGTCGCGCTGCCGGTGCGCGCCGATTTTGCCTATCGCAAAAAGAAAGGCCGGCGCGAATATGTTCGCGCCAGCCTTCAAAAATCGAGCGATGGAATTCCGCTGGCGGTCAAATTCCCCCGCGAAGGCGCGGGGCTCTTGTCCTCTCTGGCGGAAACCGATGGCCTCATCGAACTCGGCGAGGAGATCGAGAAAGTCTCGCCGGGCGAAAGCGTCGGCTTTCTGCCCTATGCGAGCCTGATCTGATCAGTTCATGCCAACCAGATTATGGCCCGGATCGCCCACGCGCGCGCTGGATGTGGAGAAGGCCTTATCGGCCGACTGCTGCTGGGTGTTGAGGACATAGGCCGCCAGGACGGCAAGGCCGACCGAGACGATGACGGCCGAAAGAAAAGCTTTCATCTGAGCGCTCTCCCGCACTTTCTTGAAACTGCGGCATGATGGCCGCTGTACCCAGATTCTATGGGCGTGGATGCCCGGCAAATCAAGTCAAGTCATCGTGGCTTCGTGGCTTTCTCGATAAAATCTACGAGTGCATCCCGGTCTTCCGTTGATCCCACCCTTTGCTCAGGCATTTTCGTGCCGGGCGTATAGGCTGCGGGACCGATCTCGAACAATTTCGCGATGGTT
>CANHAW010000233.1 GCA_947458675.1 Beijerinckiaceae bacterium | reverse complement strand
CTGCCCTCCGATGACAGTGTGAAAATTCGTCGCCTGCTAGGCAATCTGCCCAGTCGCGCCGCCGACAATCTCTTCTGGCTCGGGCGTTATATGGAGCGCGCGGAAGCCACGCTGCGCATTGTGCGCTGCCTGTGCAGCCGCGTGATGGATCCCGATTCCGCCACCGGCGACGGGCGACAATCGACCTTCCGCCTTGTTCGCATGCTCGGCTCATGGGGCGCGATTGCGCCCGACATGGCAGAAAGCAACACGGCTGAAATTGCCGCCTCAGCCCTGCATGACAAAACGCAGATCGGCTCCGCCGTATCCTTGGCGACTTCAGCGCAGCGCGCAGCCTCCGTCATTCGCGAGCGTCTGTCGCCCGATGCCTGGCAATTGCTGCGCGAACTCGAGACGCAATTAATATCCAAGGGAACGCATATCCTTCCCGAAGCGGATGCATTCGACCATGCAGACGATGCCTTGCGCATTATTTCTGCTTTGTCGGGTCTGTTTCAGGAAAACACCAATCGCGTTGCCGGCTGGCGTTTTCTCGACATGGGCCGGCGCGTCGAGCGCGCGATCAACACTTGCCGTTTCGCCCGCACTTTTGCCGACAAGGATGCGACGGCAGAAAATCTCGATGTGCTGCTCGATCTCATCGACTCGCAGATTACCTATCGCTCGCGCTATCTTGTCGGCGTCGCGCTTGCGCCCGTGCGCGACATGGTTCTGCTCGATACATTCAACCCGCGCTCGGTGGCTTTCCAGACCGACAGGATCGACGAGCATCTCGCCACCCTGCCCCTGCTCAATGAGGACGGAATTCTGGAGGCACCGCGCCGGATCGCCGTCAAACTCGTGTCCGATCTGTCCGTCGAAGATGCCGAGCGGCTCGACCAGAACAAAATCCTTGGTTTAGAGCAAAGGCTGATGTCGCTGGCAGAAGCCATTGCCCAGCGCTACTTCCTGCAAGGGCCCGGCACACAGCGGCAGGGCCGTCAGATGGATCTGGCATGATTTACGATATTCGCCATGTCACGACCTATCGCTATGACGCGCCCGTTTCCTCGGCGCGCTGCAGCCTGCGCCTGATGCCCGCCATCGAAGACGGCCAGCGCGTCTTCGACAGCGGTCTGGAAGTCGTGCCGCAACCGGCCAAAATGAGCGAGCGGATCGACTTTTTCGGCACACGCGTCACCCATGTCGATATTGAGACAGCCCATCGCGAATTGCGCATTACGGCTCTCTCGCGCGTCGAAGTCGAACGTCGTAGCGCACCCGCAGCAGCCTTGACGCCGGATTGGGAAAGCGTGCGCGAATCTGCCTTTGCATCTGCTGCGCTCGATCCGCGCGCGCCGGCGCATTTCCTTTATCCAAGCCGGCTCGTGCCGCTGCATGACCCCGCGACAGCCTATGCGCGCGAAAGTTTCAGACCCGACCGGCCGATTGTCGAGGCGGCTGATGAGCTGATGAAACGCATTGCTGCGGATTTCAAATACGATCCAAAAGCCACTGCCGTTTCAACGCCGCTGTCAGAGGCTTTTGCAGCGCGCGGCGGCGTCTGCCAGGATTTTGCCCATATCATGATCGCAGCCCTGCGCGGGCTCGGCCTGCCGGCTGCTTATGTGAGCGGCTATATCCGCACTCTTCCACCGCCGGGAAAACCGCGGCTTGTCGGTGCGGATGCATCGCATGCCTGGGTTTCGCTCTGGTGCGGCGACATGTTCGGCTGGCTCGATTTCGATCCGACCAATGCGACGCTTGCGGGCAATGACCATATCGTCATTGCACGCGGGCGCGATTATGCCGATGTCTCGCCCATCGACGGGGTGATCCTGGCCTCCGGCAATCAGACATTGTCTGTCAGCGTCGATGTTGCTCCAAGCCAGCGCACAGCCAGCGACCCGCGGCCACATGTTGAGGCGCTCGTCTAGACTCGTCATTGCGAGGAGCCGAAGGCGACGTGGCAATCCATCTTTGCCTCCGGCGCAATCTGGATGGCGCACGCTTTGCTCGCAATGACGAGGCTCAGGTTTAAACCTCGACCGTCTTGCGGGCTGGCTTGCCTTCTTCCTGTTCGGCACGCCGCAAGGTTTCCTGCGCCGCATCGACTTCGCGCTGGCGGTTCCACATGGCCTGATAAACGCCGCCCTTGGCCAGAAGATCGTCATGGCGTCCGCGCTCGACGATTTGGCCCTGATCGAGAACCAGAATCTCATCGGCATTGACAATGGTCGACAGGCGATGGGCGATGACCAGCGTGGTGCGGCCCTGCGACACGCGATCGAGCGCTGTCTGGATTTCGCGCTCGGTGAAGGAATCGAGCGCCGATGTCGCCTCATCCAGAATGAGAATCGGCGGCCCCTTCAAAATCGTGCGGGCAATGGCGACACGCTGTTTTTCGCCGCCGGACAATTTCAGCCCGCGCTCACCGACCTGCGCCTTGTAGCCATTGGGGACGGAGCGAATGAAGTCGTCGATCTGCGCAGCTTTGGCGGCCTCAGCGACTTCTTCATCGCTCGCATTCCAGCGCCCATAGCGGATGTTATAGGCAATCGTATCGTTGAAGAGCACCGTATCCTGCGGAACCATGCCGATGGAATCGCGCAGCGAGACTTGGGTGATGGCAGAAATATCCTGCCCGTCGATGGTAATGCGGCCCTGCTGGGGCTCGTAGAAACGAAACAGCAGACGCGAGATGGTCGATTTGCCTGCGCCAGAAGGGCCGACAATGGCCAGAGTGCGCCCGGCCGGCACTTCGAAATCAATGCCCTTCAGGATCTGCCGCTTCGGATCATAGGCAAAATGCACATTTTCGAAACGGATCGCACCGGCTGCGACCTGCAGGGGAGCCGCATTGGGCTTGTCCTTGATCTCGGGATTCTGGCCGAGAATATTGAACATCATTTCAATATCGATGACGGCCTGCTTGATCTCGCGATAGACCATGCCCATGAAATTCAGCGGCTGGTAAAGCTGGATCATCATGGCATTGACGAGCACGAAATCGCCAATCGTATTCGTTCCATTGCGAATGCCGATAATGCACAAGATCATCACGACCATGAGGCCGAGCGAGAAAATCAGGCCCTGTCCGGAATTGAGCACGGCCAGCGAGACATAGCTCGAGACGCTGTTTCGCTCATAGCGCTCCATCGAGCGATCATAGCGTTCCGCTTCGCGCTTTTCGGCGCCGAAATATTTGACCGTCTCGTAATTGAGAAGCGAGTCGATGGCCTTTGTATTGGCGTCCGTATCGCTTTCATTCATGTTGCGGCGGATCGAAATGCGCCAATCGGTCGCCACTGTTGTGAATTTCAGATAGGCGATGATCATCACGACAACGGTCAGCGCATAGCGCCAGTCGAATTCGATCATGAACACGGCGAGAATAAGCGCAAATTCCACAACGGTCGGCGCGCCGGTGAGCATGGACATGCGCACGATCTGCTGAATCGCCTCGCGCCCGCGCTCGAGCACACGCGTCAGCCCGCCCGTCTTGCGCTCCAGATGAAAGCGCAAGGACAATTGATGCAGATGGACGAAGACTTCATTGGCGATGCGGCGCACGGCATGCATGGCGACAGCGGCGAAAAGCGCATCGCGGGCCTGCGTGAAAAATTGCATGAACACGCGCAGGCCCGTGTAGAGCAGCGTCACGGCAATGGGGCCCGCCAGGATCAACGGCAGCGGCACATTGGCATCCGGATTGGTTAAAAGATCCGTCGCCCATTTGAACGAATAGGGAATGGCAATGGTGATGATTTTTGCAATCAGCAACAGCGCCAAAGCGCCGATGACGCGCGCTTTCAGATCCGCCCGTTCGCTCGGCCAGATATAGGGCCAGAGATGTTTGACAGTGGCCGCGAGCGAGGCCTCGGCCTTGAACGAACCGGGGGAGAGGGGCGCGGAATTCTGCTTGTGGTGCGGGGTCATGAGCTCTTTTGCCGGGCTGGCCCCGACCCGAGAGACTCACGGGCGCCAGGGCGTTGACCGACATATAAGCCCAATTGACGGGCCGTGCACCCCGCCCATCAAGGTTGGGGCTGAACCCCCTCGGGAAGCACAAGGATCTGATTGGGATAGATCAGCGAGGGATTGCGGATCTGGTTGTTATTGGCGGCATAGATTTGCGTATAGCGATAGCCCGAGCCCAGCAGCCGCTGGCTGATCCGCCACAGGCTGTCGCCACG
>CANHAW010000232.1 GCA_947458675.1 Beijerinckiaceae bacterium | reverse complement strand
GGTGACGGTGGCCCGATCACCATACCGCCCTACGAATCCATCGAGATTTCGCGAGACGGCAGCGTCCTGATCCGCGCCCCCGGCACGGCAGCCGATGCGGCGGCTACCCCTGTGGGCCGGCTTAGAATGGTCAATGTCCCCGCCAGCAATGTTGAAAAAGGAATCGATGCTCTCCTGAGAACTCGTGACCGCAGCATTCCACAGGCAGACGCAAATATTACGCTCAACCCGAAGGGTCTTGAAGCCTCGAACATAAGCCCGATCGACGCGATGGTGGATATGCTCGGCTCATCCCGATCGTTCGAACTCAGCGTGAAACTTCTGACAACCGCCAAAGAACTCGACGATCAGACCGCCAGACTTATGCGCACCGATCGCTGATACAAATTGATGATCAAGGAAAAGACAAATGCCTGACGCTCTTCACGTCGCAAAAACCGGTCTTAATGCGCAACAGCAGCGCATGACGGTGATCTCGAATAACCTGGCCAATGTGAACACTGTCGGGTTCAAACGCGACCGCGCCAATTTCGAGACGCTTTTGTATCAAAACTTCCGCGATGCGGGATCGCAAACGTCGCAATCCTCGCAATCGCCGACGGGCCTTGCCATCGGCACGGGCGTGCGCATCGTCTCCTCGGAGAAGATTTACAATCAGGGCAACATCATCAATACCGACAATTCGCTCGATATGACGATCGATGGACCGGGCTTCTTTCAGGTTCTGACGCCAGGCGGTCAGATCGCCTATACGCGAGCCGGCAATTTTACCAAAAATGCCCAGGGCCAGGTTGTCACTGCGAATGGCTATCCTCTGGAGCCGGCGATCAATATTCCGGCCAATGCCACATCGATCTCGATTTCCAAAGATGGCATCGTGTCGGTCTCGACACCGGGCTCCACGCAGCTCGATCAGGCCGGTCAGATTGAAATTGCGACCTTCCCTAATACAGCCGGCCTGAAGCCAATTGGCGAATCTTTTGCGCTGGCCACACCATCCTCAGGTGACCCGACCGTTGGCGCACCGGGAACGAATGGTGCGGGCAAGATCATTCAGGGTGCACTCGAATCCTCGAACGTGAATGTTGTCGAAGAACTCGTCAGCATGATCGAGACCCAGCGCGCCTATGAAGTCAATTCGAAGGCCATCAGCGCTGTCGACAGCATGATGAAATTCCTCACTCAGAATATTTGAGTTAGCTCCATGAAAATCCGTATCCTTGCCGTCCTGCTTCTTGGTCTTCCTCTCGCGGCTTGCTCATCATACCGCGAGGCGAAAATCTCTGAGAGCTTCCAAATGAATTACGACGAGGTCGTTCCCACCACGATCGCCTCGCCCGATGGGGCCATTTATTCGCGGTCTCAGGCAGGCTTCTTCCTCGGGGATCGCAGGGCGCAACGGGTCGGCGATGTTCTCACGATCGAGCTCAATGAAATCATGTCGGCAAGCAAGTCCAACGATGCTGCGTTGACATCAAGCGGCACCATTGCTGCGACGCTGCCAAAGGCTTTGTTCGGGGCCGGCGCCATCAATATCCCTGCTGTTCGCCCTGGCGCTTTGAGCTCCTCATCCGAGACTGATTTCTCGGGCAGCGGCGGTGCTAACCAGAGCAATCGTATTACCGGCAAAGTGACAGTTGTCGTCACCCGCGTTTACGAGAATGGCCATTTGTGGGTGCAAGGCCAAAAATCGCTCACGCTCAATCAGGGCGATGAATATGTCCGCGTCGAGGGTCTCGTGCGGCCAGAAGATATTCTTCCCGGCAATATCGTACGTTCGGACCGCATTGCGCAGGCCAAGATCAGTTACACAGGTGCCGGCGCCATTCACGATGTCAGCAAACAGGGCTGGTTCGGCAGGTTCTTTAACCTCGTTTCTCCGCTTTAAGGAACGCTCTCATGCGTATGAATAGGCTTTGTCTCCATGCCGCACTCATTGTGGCGATCAGTGCCTCGGGCGCATATGCGCAGGCGCAGGTCACAAATGCGAGCCTGTCCCCTACTGTTTCCGATCGCGTCAAAGACCTTGCCTCAGTTGGCGGCGTTCGTTCGAACCAGCTGGTCGGCTATGGAATCGTTGTCGGACTGAACGGAACCGGCGACGGCAATGTGGCAGCAACAAGTCAAACGGTTCAAAGCCTGATGCAGAGGTTCGGCCTGACGGTCGATGCCAATGCCGTCAATGCCAAAAATACAGCTGCTGTTATGGTGACAGCTGAGCTTCCTCCCTTTGCGAAACCCGGACAGCGCATTGACGTCACTGTCGCGGCACTCTCAAAGGCAACGAGCTTGCGCGGCGGTGCCCTGCTCATCACGCAACTTATCGGCTCCGACAATGAAACCTATGCCGTGGCACAGGGCAATCTGGCGGTCGGCGGCTTGGGTATTGCGGGCAATGACGGATCAAAGGTTACGGTCAATGTGCCGACAGTGGGACGAATTCCCGGCGGCGCTTCGGTCGAACGCATGGTGAGCAGCCCCTTCGAAACCGCACCGGTTTTGATGTTGAACCTCAATGTTCCCGATTTCACCAACGCCAGCCGCCTTGTGCGCGCGATCACTACAACCTTCGGCGCTGGAACCGCATCGGCGGTCGATGGCACATCCATCAAGGTCAACGCCCCGCGCGATCCCGATAAGCGGGTTGCTTTCATGGCAACCCTGGAAGAGGTCCGCATCGGCATGGCCCAGCCGCCGGCACGCGTCATCGTTAATTCGCGCACCGGAACGATTGTCATCAGCGATGGTGTTCGTGTCTCGCCTGCCGCCGTCTCGCACGGCAGTCTGACCGTTCGCATCAAGGAAAATCAGAATGTGACGCCTGGCGCTCCCACCGTGGTCAATCAAAACCAGGTTGTCCAAGGCGGCCCTGCAACTGTGACCCCGAACAGCCAAATTTCGGTCGACCAGCCGCCGGCAAGAACATTCCTCTTTGCACCCGATGTGCAGCTCTCGAGCATTGTCGATGCAGTCAATGCCGTGGGGGCTTCGCCAAGCGATCTTGTGGCTATTCTGGAAGCCTTGAAGCAAGCCGGTGCGCTGCATGCCGACCTTGTCGTGATTTAAGGAAAAGGCCATGGACGCGTTGAAACTCCAAGCCAATGCAGCGACCGACAGTCTCTCGCTTGAACAGGCGCGTGGCTATGGCAAAAAGGCAACCCTTCATCAGGCTGGCAAAGCATTCGAAGGTCTCTTCATGCACACAATGATGAAGGCCATGCGGGAAGCCCAGATCGAAGGCGGTCTTTTCGAGAGCGAGGCTGAAAAACCCTTCAGAACCATGCTCGATCAAGCCTATTCCGATCTTGCCGTGAAGAATATGCGGCTTGGTATTGCAGAAAGTATTGAGCGCCAGTTCAGCCCAAAAAATCAAAGCAAAGCGGGGCAGGAATTGCCCATTCTAAAGCCGTGAGCATGTGAATGGCAGACATTCTCGGCATTGGAACCACCGGACTGACCGCTTATCGCAAACTGCTTGAAACGGTCGGCAGCAATATCGTGAACGCGAATACTGATGGGTATTCGCGTCGTGATGTTATGCTTGCAGGCTCCGGTGAATCGGCCATGCTGCCCACCGCGCGCGCTTCGACGAGTGGTTCTGGCGTGGTTGTGGAATCCGTGCGCCGCGGATCCGATGCTTTTCTTCAAGCGCAGGCATTTGCAGCAAACGCTGCGGGCAAACAGGCCCAGACGTTGGCTGATTCCCTGAACCAACTTGAAAAGACAATTTTTGGTTCCAGCGCCAATGTCGCGACAGCGGTTCAGGATTTCTATAATCGATTCTCGGATCTGGCGAACTCACCGGCATCGACAACGGTGCGCCTGACTTTGATGGATGCTGGACAACGCGTCTCGGAAATGTTCAGGACAACATCTGGCGCTATATCGACCAGCCTCCAATCGGTCGATACAGCGATCGATACGGCGATCACGCAAATCAATGACATTGCGAACCAGCTTGCCCGCCTGAATGGCGATATTCGCCGCAGTGCCGCGGGATCACAACAGCCCAACGATCTTCTCGATCAAAGAGATCGACTTCTGAGGCAATTATCGGATCTGACGAGCTTCACGATCAATGAGGAAAATTCCGGAGCGATCGACCTCTATCTCGGAGACACTCCCGCAGGTGAGAAGCTGATCAGCAAGAATGGAGCCCGTCAGCTCGGCGCCATCAATGTAAACG
>CANHAW010000231.1 GCA_947458675.1 Beijerinckiaceae bacterium | reverse complement strand
GGCCGCTGATGGACGGCGACTTCATCCCGCCGCTGGAAAATCTCGCCCGCCTGTCGCCCTTCTGGTCGAACCTTGTCGACAATGTCACGACGGTTCAGTTCAACCATCGCATGACGGCCTATCTGCTTTTGGGCTTCGCGCTCTGGCATGCCTGGGATGCCTTGCGCCATGCCACAGGCTCCGTTGCAGCCAAAAGAGCGCGCGTGATTGCCGCTCTCATCCTCGTCCAGGCGATCATCGGCATTGTGACTTTGGTCCTCGTCATCCCGCTCCATGTCGCGCTGGCGCATCAGGGCTTTGCCATGGTTGTGCTGGCCATGGCAGCGGTGCATGCGCGGCGGATGGCCGACGCACAGGCCTGAAAACAAAGAGGCCCGAGCGGTTTAATGCGCGGGCCTCATGTTTTGATTCAGGTTCGGATGGCGTCCCGCTTCTCCCGCAGGGAGAAGCGGTCATGCGCAGCATGACTGATGAGGGGATGCCGCGAACAAGCGCCAGACCGTGATCCCTCACCCCGGCTCGGGGCTTTCGCCCCGAGTCCGCCCTCTCCCGATGGGAGAGGGTGATCACATTGTCTGTGCCAAAGCCTGATCGAGATCGGCGATAATGTCTTTCTTGTCCTCGATGCCAACCGACAGGCGCACCACATCGGGGCCGGCGCCCGATGCGATCTTCTGCTCGTCGGTGAGCTGGCGATGCGTGGTGGACGCCGGATGGATGATCAGCGAGCGCGTGTCGCCGACATTGGCGAGATGCGAGAAGAGCTGCAGGTTCGATACGAGCGAGAGGCCCGCGTCATAGCCGCCCTTCAGGCCGAAGGTGAAAACCGCGCCGCAGCCCTTGGGGCAATATTTTTGCGCGAGATTGTAATAGCGGTCGCCCTTGAGGCCTGGGTAGCTCACCCACTTTACGGCCTTGTGGTTCGACAGATGCTCGGCCACCGCCAAAGCATTTTCCGAATGACGCTGCATGCGCAGCGGCAATGTCTCGATGCCGGTCAGCAGCATGAAAGCATTGAAGGGCGAGAGGGCGGGGCCCAGATCGCGCAGGCCCAGCACGCGGCAGGCAATGGCAAAGGCGAAATTGCCGAAAGTCTCGCCCAGAATCATGCCGCCATATTCGGGGCGCGGGGCCGAGAGCATCGGATAACGCTTGTCGGCCATCCAGTCGAACGTGCCGCCATCGACGATCAGGCCGCCGATGGAATTGCCGTGGCCGCCCAGAAATTTTGTCGCGCTATGCACGATAATGTCGGCGCCATGTTCGAAGGGGCGCACGAGATAGGGCGAGGCCAGAGTATTGTCGACGATCAGCGGCACGCGGGCGCGCTTGGCGATTTTCGCAATCGCCTCGATATCGCAGATCACGCCGCCCGGATTGGCAATGCTCTCGATGAAGATCGCCTTGGTGCGCGGCGAGATGGCGGCCTCGAAGGTCGCGAGATCGTCCGGATCGGCCCATTTCACGTTCCAGCCGAAGTTTTTATAGGCGTGATTGAACTGGTTGATCGAGCCGCCATAGAGCTTGTTGGAGGCAATCAGCTCGTCGCCCGGCTGCATCATCGTATGGAAGCAGAGAAATTCCGCCGCATGGCCCGAGGCGACCGCGAGCGCCGCCGTGCCGCCCTCAAGGGCTGCCACGCGCTCTTCGAGCACGGCATTGGTCGGGTTGGTGATGCGGGTGTAAATATTGCCAAATGCCTGCAGGCCGAAGAGCGAGGCTGCATGATCGACGTCATCGAAGACGAAAGATGTTGTCTGGTAGATCGGCGTGGCGCGGGCGCCGGTCGCCGGATCGGGCGCAGCGCCCGCGTGAATGGCGAGTGTATTGAAGCCGGGCGCGGTCTGGTCGGTCATGGCGGATCCTTCAAAAATAGCATGAAAGGGTTCTACGCCCGGCCCATGAAAGGCGTCAACGCAACACAAGGTGCATGGGCTCCGGGTTATTTCACAGCAATGGCGCGTGTTAATTCACGAAAAAATACGTTGAATTCGTCGGCTGCATGACTAGTTTGCGGCAAAATCCAAAGCGTTGGAGGAAATCGCATCTGCCGCCCGGTATCCCGGTCGGCGCGGTTTCGTCTGCGGCCAGATCCGAGCGGAATGGAGATTGGTTTGAGCTTTTTCGAACTCGCCCTCGGCAATATTCTGTCGCCTGTCGTCCTGTTCTTCATGCTGGGCGTGGGCGCTGCTCTGGCGCGATCGGATCTCTCCGTGCCCGAAGCGGTGGCCAAGACCCTGGCCCTGTTTCTGATGATGTCGATCGGCCTGAAGGGCGGCGTCGAAGTGGCCAAACAGGGCATGAGCGCCATGCTGGTCTGGACGATTGTCGCGGGCGCGGCTTTGTCCTTTCTTCTGCCCATTATCGCTTACGCCTTGCTGCGCGCCACCACCGGGCTCGATGCGGTCAATGCTGCGGCGGTCTCTGCGCATTACGGTTCGATTTCTGCGGTGACTTTGGCGGCGGGCATTGATGTCCTCTCGCGCGTCGGGCTTGTGGCTGAGGGCTATATGGTCGCCGTCGCCGCAGTGATGGAAACGCCTGCCATTATTTGCGCACTTCTGCTGGCGCGCCGCGCGGCGCCGAAAGCCGCTGGTGCATCGACGGCGGAACTGGTGCGCGAAGCCAGTCTCAATGGATCGGTGATCGCTCTGGTCGGTTCCTTCTTCATCGGCTGGATTGTCGGGCCGGATGGCTTGAAACCGGTTGCGCCTTTGTTCATCGATCTGTTTCGTGGCGTGCTCTGCATCTTTCTTCTCGACATGGGATTGGTCGCGGGCAGGGGGCTGGCGCGCGCCGGCAAACATCTCGACATGCGTCTGCTGGCCTTCGGCATTGCCATGCCGCTTATTTCCGGCGCCATTGCAGCCTTCATCGCAGCTGCGATCGGCCTGTCGGTTGGCGGCACGATGATTTTCATCACTCTGGCTGCATCGGCATCCTATATTGCCGCGCCCGCCGCCATGCGCATTGCGCTGCCGGAGGCAGAGCCCGCCATTTATCTGACGCTGTCTTTGGGTGTCACATTCCCGTTCAATCTCACGCTCGGGCTTCCACTCTATCTGATGGCCGCGCAATATCTGCGCGGTTGAGGGATTCGCCATGCAGACGTTCGCCAAGAAAAGACTCGAGATCGTCATCGAACATCCGGCGCGAAAGGGACTCGCGACGATTCTCGATGCGCAAAAGGTGACCGGTTATTCCGTCCTGCCGGTGATCGCGGGCAGCGGCAAATATGGCCCGTGGGATGAAGCGGGGCAGGTGACATCGGCCGAAGGCATGGTCATGTTCATCTGCATCGTCGACCCCACGCATATCGATCGGGTGATTGAGGCGGTCTATCCGTTCATTCAGCTGCGCAAGGCAATCATGACGGTCAGCGACGTGCAGGTGGTGCGCGGCGAGCGGTTTTAGGGTTTTGCGTAACCCTCTCCCGCAAAGCGGGAGAAGGGAGAGGCCAGTCGTTATTTCTTCACCCCAAACGGATTGGCGCCCGGCGCCAATGTGCGCTTCTGAAAGCCTTTGCCGGACATGATCTGGCGCTTTGACGAGATGATGCGGGAGTTCACGCCCGTCCAGCCGATCTCGCCGGATAATCTTCCATATTCGATCTTCGGGCAGCGGTTCATGATGACCGTCACACCTTGCGCCTCAGCACGCGCGGCGGCTGCATCATTGCGCACGGTGAGCTGCATCCAGATCACTTTGGGCAGGGGATCGAGCGCCAGCGCCTCACTGACGATTCCGTCGGCGGCTTCCGAATTGCGGAAAATCTCGACCATGTCGATGGGCTCGGGGATATCGGCGAGTTTCGCATAAAAGGGACAGCCGAGTACACTTTGGCCGGCAAGGCCCGGATTGACGCCGATGATCCTGTATCCGCGCTGGGAGAGATATTTCAGCACGAAATAGGACGGCCTCACCTCATTGGATGAGGCGCCCACCAGCGCAATGGTCTTGACGCTGTTGAGAATGCCGCGGATGAGTTCGTCAGGATATTGGTCGTGGTTGCTCATCATTCTCTTCTGCCAAAGCGGATGGCGAATGTCGATCCGGGGCTGGCAGATGGGTCGGGAGGTTTTCTTGGTCAAGATGAATGTGGCCGATATCGAGGCCTTTCTGGCGCGCGAATTCCCGCAGATCGCGGCATCGGGCGATTTCACAATGCTGGAAACCGGCCCGATGAGCGGCAAGCTG
>CANHAW010000230.1 GCA_947458675.1 Beijerinckiaceae bacterium | reverse complement strand
TCTGGAACATCCTTGACGACAAAGCCCATGGCTTTGAGAAGCCGTTTGGGTTCTTCGCGAATCTGCTGGCCGTGCTGCAGGGAACAAGCAGAATGATAGGCGAGCACCTGGCCGGTGTGGCGCTTGGGCTGCAGATCCAAAGTCACAAGATATTCACTGATATCTTTGGCAAGCGCCGAAATGCGCGCCGCCTTTTGCGCGTAAACCGGATCGTCGCGGAACATGAATCCATAATCCTTGATGGTCGTGCCGCAGCCCGAGGTCGTGATCAGAATCGCATCGAGCCCGCCGCGCTCGGCTTCCGCCAGCCAGAGATCGATATTGCGCCGGGCAAAGTCATGAGAATCATGCTCCCGGCCCATGTGATGCACGAGCGCGCCGCAACAGCCCTCCCCTGCCACTTTCACCACTTCGACGCCATTGCGTGCCAGCAGGCGGCGGGCGGCGTCGTTGATGGAGGGTTTCAAGACAGGCTGCGCACAGCCCTCCAGAATGATGACGCGCCCGCGCGGCGCGCCTTCAACGGAAAAGTGCTGCGGAATGGCGCGGGCCGGAAATTCCGATGGCGCCAGATCGATCATGGCGGACAGGCGCTGGCCCAGCACCGGCAGGCGCGCGATCAGGGGGCGCAACGGCTTCATCAAAAGGGCGCCTGCCGCCGCCAGGCGGAAACGCTCGCGATAGGGCAGGATAAAGCCCAGCAAAGCGCGCAATGCGCGATCGGCCAGCGGCCGACGATAGGTCTTTTCAATATAGGCGCGCGCATGATCGACAAGATGCATGTAATGCACGCCCGATGGGCAGGTCGTCATGCATGACAGGCAGGAGAGACAGCGGTCGACATGTTTCACGACTTCCGGCGTCGCCGGCTTGCCGTTCTCCAGCATGTCTTTGATCATGTAGATGCGCCCGCGCGGAGAATCGAGCTCATCGCCAAGCAGCAAATAGGTCGGGCAGGTCGCGGTGCAAAAACCGCAATGGACGCAGCTGCGCAGAATTTTCTCCGATGCCGCCATATGCGGATCGGCGAGTTGCTCAGGCGAGAAACCAGTCTGCATGTCTTACACCCCCGCATACATGCGGCCGGGATTGAAAATCCCGTCGGGGTCGAAACTCTGCTTGATACCGGCCGTGACTTTCATCAAGGCTGCACCGAGCGGCGGAAACACGTCGCTTTTTTCGCGCAAAACATCAGGCGCGCGCATCAAAGTGGCATGGCCGTGCGCTTCGGCAACCGCAGCGCGAATGCGCATGGCGCCTGCATCCTCGCCCGGCATGACGGCCAGCCAGACGAGCCCGCCGCCCCAATCATAAAAATAACGCGCGCCGAGATTTTCAGCGATGGATTTCATGCATGCGCCGGCGCGATGGGCTGGCAGCGCCAGTTTCCAGATCGCCGGACCATGCGCCTTGGCGAGCGGGCCTACCTGCGCAATTTCGCGCCAAAGTGCCGTGCTTTCCTCGCCCTCGATGCGGCGCAAATGTCCGAAGGGCGCCAGGCGTTCTGTGAGCTTTTGCGCGCGATAGTCGAGCGATTGCGCATCGCGCTCGAGACGCAGCACTGTCAGCGCACCTGCGCCCGCATGGCCCATGGGCAGATGCGCTGCGCCGCTCACTTCAAACGGCGAAGACAGGGCCGAGCCCATAGCGGCAATGGCGCGTTCATCGTCGAGACCATCAAGCACTAGCGTTGCCTGCGCGAGCGGGCGCGGCAGGAGCTTGAATGTCACTTCGCTCAAAAGCCCCAAAGTGCCATGCGCGCCACAGCTCAATTTGACGAGATCGAGTCCGGTGACATTTTTCATCACGCGACCGCCGGATTTGATCGCCTGCCCCTGCCCATTGACGACACGCACGCCAATCAAGGCATCGCGGGCAGCGCCTGTCTGAATACGGCGCGGGCCGGAAATATTGCAGGCCGCAACCGCGCCGATGGTCGGCTCGCCCTGCGTTCCATAAAGCGCGCGATAATCGGCGGGCTCGAAAGGCAGCATCTGGCCTTTGGCAGCAAGCGTTGCCTCAACCTCAGACAAAGGTGTGCCGGCGCGCGCCGAAATGACGAGTTCGGCGGGCTCATAAAGTGTGACCCCGCTCAGGCGCTTCGTCGACAGAACCGCATCGGCGGCAATGGGACGCCCGAGACCGGCGCGCGTGCCCCCGCCCTCAATCGCAAGCGACCAGCGATCCAGCCGCGCCTGTTTGACAATGTCGCAAGCCTCTTGCTCGCTTTGCGGCTCAAACCGCTCAATCAATTGCGTCACGATTTCAATTCCTGCCGTCGAGCGGGAAGACTTTGGCGGGATTGAGCAGCCATTGCGGATCGAAAACAGCTCGCACGCGCATCTGCTGGGCCAGATCTTCATCGTTGAATTGATAGCGCATGAGATCGCGCTTCTCGATGCCGACCCCATGTTCGCCAGTCAGGCAACCGCCCGCATCGACGCACAATTTCAGCAATTCAAGCCCGACGCGCTCGGCAGACGCCGCAGATTCGGGATCGTTGATATTGAACATGATGAGCGGATGCATATTGCCATCGCCCGCATGAAAAACATTGGCAACGCGATGGCCTGCGGCAGCGCAAATCTCGCCGGTGCGCTTGAGCACATAGGACAGCTGGCCGGTGGGCACTGTGCCATCCATGCAAATATAATCGGCCAGCCGGCCGGTTGCGCCGAAGGCGGATTTACGGCCTTTCCAGATAGCCGCCGTTTCCATGGCCGATTTGCTCTCGCGCACGACGCGGACATTGTGCTGGCGCGCAATATCGACGATGTGCTTCAATTGCGCATCCATTTCCACATTTGAGCCTTCGACCTCGATGATCAGCATGGCCCCGACATCGAGCGGATAACCGGCTTTTGCAAAAGCCTCGCAAATGGCAATGGCTTCCTTGTCCATAAATTCCATGGCGACGGGAATAATGCCGGATCCGATAATGGCGGCCACGCAGGCGCCCGCCTCCTCGCTGGTGTCGAAACCGAAGAGCACGGGGCGCGCATCTTCCGCCATCGGCAGAATGCGCACCAAAGCCTCGGTGACAATGCCGAGCTGGCCTTCGGAACCGACGATGACGCCCAGCAGATCGAGGCCCGGCGCATCCATGGCCTCGCCGCCAATGTCGAGAATCGTGCCATCCATCTGCACGAACCGCACGCCGAGAACATTATTCGTCGTCACGCCATATTTCAGGCAATGGGCGCCGCCCGAATTCATGCCGATATTGCCGCCGATCGTGCAGGCCAGCTGCGAGGAAGGATCGGGCGCATAGAAGAAACCCTCGGCGGAGACGGCTTCGGTAATCGACAGATTGGTGACGCCTGCCTGCACACGCGCGGTGCGATTGGCAAAATTCACATCCAGAATGCGATTGAGTTTCGACAGGCCGAGCACAATGGCATCGGGCTGCGGAATGGCCCCGCCCGACAAGGATGTACCGGCGCCTCGCGCGACAACCGGCACGCCCTGCTCATGGCAATAGCGCAAGACGGCTGCGACTTCCTCCGTTGTGCGCGGCAGTGCAACGGCCAGCGGCATATAGCGATAGGCGGTGAGCGCATCGGTTTCGAAGGCGCGGCGCTCGTCTTCCGAAACGATCAGACCCTCGGGGGGCAAAAGAGCCGAAAGCCCGGCGACAATTGTGTCGCGACGCGCAAGAATGCGCTCATCGGGCGCAGGAAAAAGGATTGTCATGACGCTGGCGTCCCAAAAGTCTGATCTGAAGCTCGTGCGGGCGAAAGGCCTTCGCGTCCAAGTCTAACCGATTGCGCGACCGGACACGACCCCGCCCAAAGGCAGGGGGGGGGCCTTTGTGAACGCCTCAATCGATATTCTCGCGACGAACCCGCCTGACCATCAGGGCTATGGCGACAAGCACGACCGGCACAGACAGAGCCGTCGCCGTCCCCGCCTCGAGCCGCATCAATCCGGCATCATGGGCCGCCTTGAACACGTAAGAGAGAAGCGCCACGACATAATAGCTGATGGCAGCGACAGAAAGTCCTTCAACGGTTTGCAGAAGGCGCAGCTGGAGCCGCGTACGCTCATTCATCGAATAGAGCAGGTCTCTGTTTTGCCGTTCGATTTCGACATCGACGCGGGTGCGCAGCAGATTGGCGGCACGCGCCAGTTTTGACGAGAGATCCGCCTGGCGCTCCTGCAGCATGTGACAGGTACGCATGGCCGGCTGCAGGCGACGC
>CANHAW010000229.1 GCA_947458675.1 Beijerinckiaceae bacterium | reverse complement strand
TGTCAATCTTCTGGAAGATGGCGGTCGATTTGCCGGATCGCCCGAGCCGGCGGCCTTTACTGTCGCAGCCTTCGAAGATCCTGCTTATCTGGCGAGCCTCAATGGCGCGACGCGCGCAAGCTTTGGCATTGCGCGGCAGAATTCATCCTCATTCGGCGGCAGTGCTGCGGCTCTGCCGCAGGCCATTGCCGATCTGTGTTCGCGCATGAGGACGGGTGCGGCGCTGACAAGCGGTGTTGAATTTGCCGTTCTTCAGGTCACGGCAGGCGCGGGGACGCAGGCCGGCACGATTGTGCAGACTATTCCCTATTATCCGCCGCTTTCCTTGAATCGGCCGTTTGGACGCGCGGCAACATTCGGGATTTATTTTCGCCTTGTCTCGGGCAGTGCCATTCTTGCTCCCGATGCGAGCCCGCGCGTGCTTGTCGATGGCGTGCCGCACAATCATCTGGCCAATGTTGCAACGCGCGTTTTCAACGCGGCGAGCGGCTGGCGTCATGTGCAGCATTGGATTGGATCGCCGGGCGGTGCGAGCGTGCAGGGCTTTCCATTGCGCGTGACGCCGGGGACGGTCTTGCTTCTTGCTTTGCCGGTGCTGGTCGCCGGCCATGTCACTTTGCCCTGGGACATAGGTGCATGTCCTTCCGCTCGCCTGTGGAGGTGAATCATGCGCCAGAATTTCGATCTTTGTCTTGCTGCCATTTTTGAAGAAGAGGGCGGCTATGCCGATCTGCCCGGCGATCCGGGCGGGGCAACGAATATGGGCATTACGCGCGCCACTTTATCCGCCGTGCGGGGACGCAAGGTGAGCAAGGAAGAGGTGATGATGCTCGAGCGCGACGAGGCAGCGCGCATCTATCGTCGCAATTATTGGGATGCGATTGGCGGCGATGATTTGCCCGGCGGTCTCGATCTCGCGCTTTTCGACGATGCGGTCAATTCCGGCCCGCGTCAGGCCATCCGCGATCTGCAGCATGCTCTGGGCGTGGAGGTCGACGGCATTCTGGGGCCACGCACGAAGGCAGCCATCGATGTGCTGGCGCCGAGCGCGGTCATTGTCGCGCTTGGCAAAGCGCGGCGCGCGCGCCTTGTCGCGCTTCCCGCTTTTGCGCGGTTTGGACGCGGCTGGACGCGACGCATTGCGCGCATTGAGCAACAGGCTCGCACATTGACCAAGAAATCGCCGGCGACAAAGCCGGAGACCGCAGCGGCGCGGCCCGCCGACACAAACAAGCAAACGGAGATTGTCATGACCAATACGAATATTCCCGATTCAAAACCCTTCTGGGCCTCGCAGACGATCTGGTCGTCTTTCGCCGTGATCGGCTCATCGCTTGGCGGTGCTTTGCTGGCCTGGAAGGCGAATGATATTGCCGGCTTTGGCGCGGCGCTGACGGCGGTTTTGGGCGGCGTCAATGCCATTATCGGGCGGGTGCGCAGCACATCGGCGATCCGCTGAGGGCGCCGTTCATGAGAGGTTCAGGGATGATGGGGCAGTCTGGCACCATGTATTCCCTGTTTTTCCTTGCCGCTCTGACTGCCTCCGGCCTTGCGGCCGCTCCTCTCCCTGTGTCCGAGAGTGCGGCGCGCCTTTGCTATAATCGCGTTGAGACCCGCGAAAAGGTCGCCGCCCATGGCCTGCGCGAATCGCTGGTCCTGTTGCGGGAGGCGTCCTCTGAGTTCGGCGCCGATCCGCTCAATGCGCGCCTCTGTCGCAACAGGGACCAATTCGTGTATGAAATGTCTTTGTTGCGGCGCGACGGCCGGGTGGTCCGGCTTGTCGTCGATGCAGCATCGGGGGCGCGGCTGAGTGCCCGGCAGGCAAGGGAGCGGTAGCCATTGCGCCTTCTTGTGGTCGAGGATGACAAGGACATCAACCGCCAGCTGACCAGCGCGCTGGAGCAGGCGGGCTATGCGGTGGATCGCGCCCATGATGGCGAAGAGGGCTGGTTCCTCGGCGATACCGAACCTTATGACGCAGTCATTCTCGATATCGGCCTGCCGAAAAAAGACGGGATCACCGTGCTCGAACAATGGCGCGCGGCAGGCCGGCGCATGCCGGTGCTCATTCTCACGGCGCGCGATCGCTGGAGCGACAAGGTGCAGGGGTTTGACGCCGGCGCCGATGATTATGTCGCCAAGCCTTTCCATATGGAGGAAGTGCTGGCGCGCCTGCGCGCGCTTCTGCGTCGCGCGACCGGCCATGCCACCAATGAACTCACCTGCGGCCCTGTGCGGCTCGATACCAAATCGGGGCGCGTGGTTGTCAGCGGTGCTCCAGTCAAACTCACCTCGCATGAATATCGCCTGCTTGCCTATCTGATGCATCACACGGGGCGCGTCGTGTCGCGCACAGAATTGGTCGAGCATCTCTACGATCAGGATTTCGATCGCGACTCCAATACGATTGAAGTTTTCGTCGGCCGTTTGCGCAAAAAGCTCGGCGTCGATGTCATCCAGACCGTGCGCGGGCTCGGCTATTTGCTCGATCCTGCGGGTGAGGCTTCGGCCAAATGAGCGGGCAGGCTTCGCAACCGCGCTCGCTGGCCCAAAGGTTGTTTCTCTCAGCCGCCGCCTGGAGCCTTGCGATTCTGCTCATCGCTGGCCTGATTCTGTCGCAAATCTATCGCCGCACGGCGGTGCAGGCTTTCGATGACAGGCTTGGCGTTTATCTGCGCGCCATTGTCGCCGATCTGGCGACACCAAGCGAAGATACGCGCACCGAGCCCGGCCAATTGGGCGATCCGCAATTCGAATTGTCGCTGTCTGGCTGGTATTGGCAAATCACACCCCTGAGCCAGCAGGCGCAGCCGACCAAGGCCTCGCGCTCGCTTTTTGCCGCACGCCTGCCGCGCCTCGATGATATGGGCGTGCGGGCGCAGAAAGACGGCTATCGGCGTGGTTATGCAACGGGCCCCGACGAGCGCGTCTTGCGTATTGTAGAGCGCGAAATCGATGCCGATGAAGAGGGCCGTTTTCTCGTTCAGGTCGCCGCTGTCACCGAACAGCTTGAAGAGGATATTTGGCGCTTTCAGCTGGCCATTGCACTGACCTTCCTTCTGCTCGGACTGGCGCTTGTCGGATCGACATTGCTGCAGGTGCGCTTTGGTCTGCGGCCGCTGCGGCGTCTGCAGGGGCAGGTCGCTGCCATTCGCGGCGGCGATGGCGACCGGATCGATGGAACCTATCCGCCCGATCTCTCCCCGCTCGCCAGCGAGCTCAATCTGCTGATCGCCTCCAATCGTGAAATTGTCGAGCGCGCCCGCACCCAGGTCGGCAATCTCGCCCATGCGCTAAAAACGCCGCTCAGCGTCATTGCCAATGAGGCGGGGGCGGACAATTCGCCCCTCTCCGCAAAAATGCGTGAGCAGGCCCAGATCATGCGCGAACAGGTCGATCATTACCTCAACCGCGCCCGCGCCGCCGCCCGCTCGCAGGTGATCGGCACGACCACCGAAGTGGCGCCCGTTGTGGAAAGGCTGCTGCGCATATTCCAGAAAATTCACCGCGACGGGAGCGTGGAATTTGCATCAGAAATCGAAACACAATTGCGTTTCCGGGGCGAACGTCAGGACCTCGAGGAAATGCTCGGCAATCTCCTGGACAATGCCGGCAAATGGGCGCGAAGCCGCGTGATCTTGCGGGTTTTGCCGACGGAGGGCGGCGCATTTCTCACGCTCTGCGTTGACGATGACGGTCCGGGCCTGCCCGCCCATCAGCGCGAACAGGCGGTTAAACGCGGCCGGCGGCTGGATGAGACCAAGCCCGGCTCGGGGCTCGGCCTGTCGATCGTCGCCGATCTGGCGGCCGTCTATGCCGGCTCTTTCCACCTGGAGGATGCGCCCGAGGGGGGCTTGCGCGCCTGCCTGCGCCTGCCGGCGGCCTGAAGTAGCTTGGGGGCGCGACCTTATTGTCCTTTGCCGTAGCGCGCGCGAACGGTTAAAACGGAGCCATGGTTTGGGTTGCTTTTGCTTTGATGACGGGTGTCGTCGTTCTCGCCGTGCTGTGGCCGCTGGGCCGGGCGCGAACCTCGGTCGCGCGCGCGCCCGATGTCAGTTTTTACGAGGCACAGATTGAAGAGATCGAGCGCGATCGCGCACTCGGCCTTCTGACGCAGGTCGATGCCGATGCGGCCAAGGCGGAAGCCGCACGCCGCCTGTTGCGTCTGGCCGATGAAGATACGTCTGTCGTCTCTTCGCGCCTGGCCTC
>CANHAW010000228.1 GCA_947458675.1 Beijerinckiaceae bacterium | reverse complement strand
ATCTCAAACCAGACATAGCCGCCATCGCGCGTATTCACCGCTTCATTGTCGACACCAATGTCCGAGGCGAAGACGGCGCGCACGACGGAATCGCGATCGGTCAGCACAACCGGATTGCCTGTCGGATCGCGGCCCTGCTGATCCACGGCCTCGAGCGTTACGACGTCGAAGCCCGCTTTTTTGGCGGCTTCCACCAGCGCCTTGCCGGAGGTGCGTTCATCTTCGATTGCATCATGCAATTGCTGAACGCGGGGACGGGCGCGGTTCATTGCCAATTCGCGTTTGACCTCTTCGGCAACGTCGCCATAGTCCCGCACATTGGCCAGATTGATCTTGTCGGCGCGCAAGATCACCCATCCGAAACGACCCTGAACGGGCGCGCTCGCGGCGCCTTCGCTCAATGCAAATGCCGCTTCCGCCATAGCTGTATCGACCATGGAGGCGCGTGTCACAGTGCCAAGCGCAATGTCGGCGTCCGACAGATTTTGCTCTTTGGCAATGTCGGCGAAAGACGCGCCGCCCTTGATCTTGTCGCTGGCGCTGCGGGCGGCTTCCTCAGAGGAGAAAACAATCTGCTGAAGCGCGCGCGTTTCCGGCGTGCCGTAGCGGTCGCCCTTGATCCGCTCGTAATGAGCGCGCGCATCTGCTTCGCTCACCTGCGATGGGTCGGCGAGGATCTGCGGTGTGATGGCAAGAGTGACGATTTTGCGATATTCGGGCATCCGCCAGCTGGCGCGGCGCGGTTCGAAATAGGCCTGCAATTGCTCCAGGCTCGGCGCCGGGACTTCGCCCGCAGCCGTCGCCGGCAAGAGCAGAAATTCAATCGCGCGCGTTTCCGTTGAATATTGATGAATGGCTTCCTGCACAGCCAGCGGAACAGGAACATTGCCGGCAACAGCCTCGGCAATTTCGCGGCGCAGATGGGTGCGACGCTGTTCGCGGACGAAGCTCAATTCGTTAAAGCCGTTCTCGCGCATGATGTCGTTGAAACGCATGCGATCGAAGCGACCATCGAAACCCTGAAACATCGGATCCTCGAGGATCAGGCGAGCGATGGTCTCATCGGAAATGGCCAGACCAAGTTGTTTGACCTTATGGTCGAGCGCGGCTTCCGAAATCATCCGCTGCAGTACCTGCCGGTCGATACCAAAGGCGCGCGCCTGTTCATTGGTGACGGCGCGGCGCATCTGGCGCTGCAGATTCTGCAGCTGCGTCTGATAGGCCTGGCGATAATCCTGCGTTGAAATATTGGTCGAGCCGACTTCAGCGACATTGCTCACGCCAATGCCGCGGAAAATGTCGCCAATGCCCCAGATCGCAAAGGAAAAGATCAGGAAGCCGAAGACGATCGTCAAAATTGTGCGGCCAAACCAATTCTGCGTGGCCCTGCGCATGCCTTCAAGCATGATCTCATCCGGTGTTCGTGAAAGGGCGCAAATCATTGCGCCGCAGGGCGCGGACTATAGGGAGGGGGCGTCTGCGATGCAACGCGCCATCCTGTCCCCAATCGGGATGCTTGGAACGAGCCACCCCATCTGCTAGTGGGGCCGCTCAAAGCCATTCTGGAGTGACCCACCCATGACCACCCGCCCGCGTCCTCTTGTTGCCGGAAACTGGAAGATGAACGGCCTCAAGGCCTCCCTTTCCGAGCTTTCGGCCATTCGCGACGGTGTCATGGCGGGCGGAGCCGGGCGGGCGCAGACCGCCATTTGCCCACCCGCGACCCTGGTCATGGCGGCTGCCGATCTTGCCTCGGGCTCTCCTTTGGCCATTGGGGGCCAGGATTGCCATGCCAATCAGAGCGGGGCGCATACCGGCGATGTTTCGGCCCAAATGCTCAAGGATGCCGGTGCGGCCTATGCCATCGTCGGCCATTCGGAGCGGCGCACCGACCATCAAGAGACTTCCGCACAGGTGAAAGCCAAGGCGGAGGCCGCCATTGCAGCCGGCCTGACTGCCATTGTCTGCGTCGGCGAAAGCGAGGCGCAGCGCCGGGCCGGGGAAACTCTGGCCGTTGTGGGTAAGCAGCTGGAGGAATCCTGGCCAGCTGGCGCCGCAGCCGCCACGCTGGTCATTGCCTATGAGCCGATTTGGGCGATTGGCACCGGGCTCACGCCGACGCCCGCCGATGTGGCCGAAGTCCATGACTTCATACGGGGCGTGGCTTTGCGGCTGGCCGGGGCGGAAGGGGCGGGAATCCGGCTCCTCTATGGCGGCTCGGTCAAACCCTCCAATGCTGCCGAGCTGATGGCGGTTTCCAATGTGGATGGGGCGCTGATCGGCGGGGCGAGCCTCAAGGCCTCGGACTTCCTCGCCATTGCGGCAGTCTACAAGGGTTGATCGGCTCAGCCCCGATCCGAGGTGGACCGGGGCGCGCCCGTGATGTATGACGCGCATCGATCATGGCGGCGGGCAGGGCCCGGTCGTCTTTTTTGAGGTTTCTGGAACCATGCAGACCGTTCTCATCGTCATCCATCTCATGGTGGTCATAGCCCTTGTCGTCGTTGTGCTCCTGCAGCGCTCCGAGGGCGGTGCGCTTGGCATTGGCGGCGGCGGTGGCCTGATGACGGGACGCGGCCAGTCCAATGCCCTGACGCGGACCACCGCGATCCTGGGGACCATTTTCTTCCTGACCTCCTTGGGTCTGACGCTTCTGGCCAATTGGGGACGCGCGCCGACCTCTGTGCTTGACCGCGTGGCGCCGCAGAGCGGCCCTAGCGCGCCCGCCCCTGGCGGCGACCTGCTGGATCAGCTGCAGCGCATGGATCGCACGGCGCCTGCCGCTCCCGCGGCTCCTGCCGTTCCGCAGCCACCTCGCCCACAACAGTGAGGCAAGAGACAAGGGCCGGATCTTCCGGCCCTTTTCTTTTTTCGCGGATGCTTTGTGGAAACATTGGCTTCGTTGCTTTTTCCGCTTTCCGATTCGGGTTTTGAGGGATAGGTCTCGACTCCCATGGCGCGCTACATTTTCATCACCGGCGGCGTGGTGTCTTCTCTCGGCAAGGGGCTTGCGTCTGCGGCTCTGGGTGCCCTTCTTCAGGCCCGTGGATACACGGTTCGCCTTCGCAAACTCGACCCCTATCTCAATGTCGATCCGGGCACGATGTCGCCCTATCAGCATGGCGAAGTCTTCGTCACAGATGACGGGGCGGAAACCGATCTCGATCTCGGCCATTACGAGCGCTTCACGGGCACGCCCGCGCGCCGCGCCGATAATATCACCACCGGTCGCATCTATCAGGACATTATCACCAAGGAACGCCGCGGCGATTATCTTGGCGGCACGGTGCAGGTCATTCCCCACGTCACCAATGCGATCAAAGAATTCGTGCTCGAGGGCAATGAGGGTGTCGATTTCGTGCTCGTCGAAATCGGCGGCACGGTCGGCGATATCGAGGGTCTGCCCTTCTTCGAGGCGATCCGCCAGCTCGGCAACGATCTGCCGCGCGGACACGCAATCTATGTTCACCTGACGCTGCTGCCCTATATTCCCAGCGCCGGTGAATTGAAAACCAAGCCGACGCAGCATTCCGTGAAAGAGCTGCGCTCCATCGGCATTCAGCCCGATATTCTTCTGTGCCGCTCCGATCGCGAAATTCCGGTCGAAGAGCGCCGCAAGCTCGCGCTATTTTGCAATGTGCGCGAAACGGCCGTGATCGAGGCGCGCGATGTCGGCACGATCTATGACGTGCCGCGCGCCTATCACGATGCGGGGCTGGACCGCGAAGTGCTCGCGGCTTTCGGCATTGAGCCGGCGCCCAAGCCCGACATGAGCCGCTGGACGGCTGTCTCCGAGCGGATTCACAATCCCGAAGGTGAAGTCACCATCGCCATCGTCGGCAAATATACGGGCCTCAAGGATGCCTATAAGTCGATGATCGAAGCGCTCGCGCATGGCGGCATTGCCAATCGCGTGAAGGTGAAACTCGATTGGATCGAATCCGAGATTTTCGAGAGCAGCGATGCTGCGCCTCTGCTTGAACATGTGCATGGCATTCTCGTGCCGGGCGGCTTCGGCCAGCGTGGCGCAGAAGGCAAGATCATGGCCGCGCGTTTCGCACGCGAGCGCAAAGTGCCATATTTAGGCATTTGCTTCGGCATGCAAATGGCAGTGGTCGAGGCGGCGCGTTCGCTCGCTGGAATCAAGGACGCCAATTCAACCGAATTCGGCCCCTGCAAGGAGCCGGTTGTTGGTTTGATGACCGAATGGAT
>CANHAW010000227.1 GCA_947458675.1 Beijerinckiaceae bacterium | reverse complement strand
AGAAAAGGCGGCGGCAAACAGGGTGCGCGTATAGTCGTTCTTGGGCGCAGCGAAAATGTCTTTGGCCGGGCCGCTCTCAACCACTTTGCCGTTGCGCATGACGATCAATTCGCTGGCCAGAGCGCGCACGACTTTGAGATCGTGGCTGATGAAGAGATAGGCGAGATTGCGCTGCTTTTGCAGATCGCGCAGCAGATCGACAATCTGCGCCTGCACCGACATGTCGAGCGCCGATGTGGGCTCATCCAGCACAACGAATTTCGGATTCAGGGCCATGGCGCGGGCAATGGCGATGCGTTGACGCTGGCCGCCGGAAAATTCATGCGGATAGCGATCCATCGAGGCGGGATCCAGTCCCGTATCGGCGAGCGCGCGCGCAACAATCTCGCGCCTCTGGGCCGCGCTCAGGCCCTTGTCCTGCACAGCCAGTCCCTCTTCGACAATATCGGCGACAGACATGCGTGGCGATAATGAGCCATAGGGATCCTGAAATACGATCTGCATGTGGCGACGCAGCGGGCGCATGTCTTTTGAGCCAAGTCCGTCGATGCGCGATCCCAGATAGGCAATGGGCCCTTCCGAGCGGATGAGACGCAAGAGCGCAAGGCCAAGCGTCGTTTTGCCTGAACCCGATTCACCCACAACGCCGACCGTCTCGCCTTCACGCACGGTCAGTGAAATGCCATCGACCGCTTTCACATGGCCGATTGTGCGGCGCATAAAGCCGCGCTTGATCGGGAACCAGACCTTGATGTCCTCTGCACTGACAATCGGTCTGGCATCGGGATTGGCTGGCGCAGGCGTGCCTTTGGGCTCAGCCGCCAGCAAGGCCTTTGTATAGGCATGCTGGGGGTTTTGAAAAACCTCGTCCACCGGCCCGGATTCGACGATCCTGCCTTTCTGCATGACGCAGACATTATCGGCAATTTTGCGCACGATACCGAGATCATGGGTAATGAAGAGCATGGCCATGCCGAGCTTGGCCTGCAGCTCTTTCAGCAATTTCAGGATCTGCGCCTGCACGGTGACATCGAGTGCAGTTGTCGGTTCGTCGGCGATGAAAAGATCGGGACGATTGGCAAGCGCCATGGCAATCATCACACGCTGGCGCTGGCCGCCTGATAATTGATGCGGATAGGCTGACAGGCGCGTCGCCGGATCGGGAATGCCGACCTCGCTCAAAAGTTCGATGACACGCTGGCGCAGCTGCACCTCGCCGCGCATTCCGTGCAATTCGAGAATCTCGCCAATCTGCTTTTCGATTGAATGCAGGGGATTGAGCGAGGTCATGGGTTCCTGGAACACCATGGTGATCTCATTGCCGCGCACCTCGCGCAGCTTGTCCTCATCGGCCAGAAGAAGATCGTCGCCCTTGAAGAAAACATGACCGGACGGATAGGTGGCCGAGGTTGCGCCGAGCAATTTCACAATCGACAGCGCCGTGATCGACTTGCCCGAGCCCGATTCGCCGACAAGCGCCAAAGTCTTGCCGCGCTCCAGCGTGAAAGAGACCTTGTCGACCGCAAGCGTTTCGCGCCCGCCCTGATGGAAGGCGATGGAGAGATCGCGAACGGATAGGAGCGGGGCGCTCATGAAAATGTCTTTCGCGGGTCAAAGGCGTCGCGCACGGCTTCGCCGATAAAGATGAGCAGCGACAGCATGGCGGCAATCACGAAAAAGCCTGCAAGGCCAAGCCATGGCGCTTGCAGGTTGGATTTGCCCTGCAACAGCAATTCGCCGAGCGAGGGGGAGCCGGGCGGCAGGCCGAAGCCGAGGAAATCGAGCGAGGTGAGCGTCGTGATCGAGGAATTGAGCACGAAGGGCAGGAAGGTCAGTGTCGCCACCATCGCATTGGGCAGCAGATGCCTGGACATGATCTTCCCGTCCGAGAGACCAAGGGCGCGTGCCGCATTCACATATTCGAAATTGCGCGCGCGCAAAAATTCTGCGCGTACCACATGGACGAGCGACACCCAGGAGAAGAGCAGCAATATGCCGAGCAGAACGAAAAAGCCCGGCGTGATGATGGATGAAACGATGATCAGCAGATAGAGATGGGGCAGCGATGACCAGATCTCGATAAAGCGCTGCGAGACAAGATCGGTCCAGCCGCCGAAATAGCCCTGCACGGCGCCGGCCGCGATCCCAATGATCGAGGAGACGCCGGCCAGAATGAGGCCGAAGAGAATTGAAATGCGAAATCCATAGATGAGGCGGGCCACAACATCGCGGCCCTGATCATCCGTGCCAAGCCAGTTCCATTCAATATCGCGGCAGCCGGCATTGGGTTTGGGCGGATCGAGAATTTTGTCGGCAACGGCCTTGCATGTTTCATTTTCCAGCCACCATGTCGGCGCCGATGGTGCGGGTGTTGGCAGGTCGCGCTGGTGCGTGCGGTAGGAAAAGCGGATCGGCGGCCAGATCATCCAGCCATTGTCTTCAATCTCTTTGGCAATCACCGGATCGCGATAATCGGTCTGCGCCAGAAAGCCGCCGAATTTTTCTTCCGGATAATTTGTCACCACGGGGAAGAGAATCTCGCCTTTGTAGGAGGCGAGGATCGGTCGGTCATTGGCGATCAATTCGGCAAAGAGCGACAGGATGAACAAGGTGATGAAGATCCAGAACGACCAATAACCGCGGCGATTGCGTTTAAAATTGTCGAGCCGGCGCCGGTTGATCGGCGACAGTCTGATCCAGCCTTTCTGCTCGAGTTTCGGCGCCAGCGGTGCAGCTGCTTGGGCCGTCAATTCATCGCTCAGGACGGGAGCGCTCATCTCAGACCTCCCGCGTCTCGAAATCGATGCGCGGATCGATCCACGTATAGGTGAGATCGGAGATGAGATTCACCACCAGGCCCAGCAGCGCGAATATGTAGAGATTGGCGAAGACGACCGGATAATCGCGGTTGATGATGGATTCGTAGGACAGAAGCCCAAGCCCATCGAGCGAGAAAATGCTCTCGATCAGCAGCGAGCCGGTGAAGAAAGCATGGACGAAAGCCGCCGGAAAACCTGAAATGACGATCAGCATGGCATTGCGGAAGACATGGCCGTAAAGCACCTGCCGCTCATTCAATCCCTTCATGCGCGCTGTCTGCACATATTGCTTGCGGATCTCGTCGAGGAAGGAATTTTTGGTCAGGAATGTCGCCGTCGCAAAAGCGCCGATCGCCATGGCGGTAACGGGCAGTGCAATATGCCAGAGATAGTCGAGCGCCTTCATGTGCCACGGCAGGTCGGCAAAATTTTCCGACCACAAGCCGCGCAGCGGAAAAATCTGCCAGAAGGAACCGCCGGCAAAGAGCACGATCAGCAGAATGGCAAAGAGAAAACTGGGAATCGCATAGCCGACGATTACGACAGCCGAGGTCCAAGTGTCGAAGCGCGAGCCGTCTTTCACCGCTTTGCGAATGCCCAGCGGAATCGAAATCGCATAAGAGAGCAGGGTCATCCACAGGCCCAGCGAGATCGAGACCGGCAGTTTCTCCTTGATGAGCTGAATCACCGGCGTGTCGCGGAAATAGGAACGACCGAAATCGAAGGTCGCGTAATTTTTCAGCATGATGAAAAAGCGTTCATGCGCGGGCTTGTCGAAGCCGAATTGCTTTTCAAGCTCGGCAATGAATTTGGGATCGAGTCCCTGCGCGCCGCGATAGCGCGAATCCCCGCCGGCCGATTGCGCCATGGAACCGAGATCGGTTGCGCCGCCGCCAAAGCGCGAGGTTGCGCCTGAATCCAGCCCCTGCAATTGCGCAAGCACGCGCTCGACCGGCCCGCCCGGCGCAAATTGCACGATGATGAAAGAGATCAGCAGGATCCCGAAAATGGTCGGGATCATCAGCAGCAAGCGGCGTGCAATATAGGCGAGCATGTCTTCCTTTTCGGCCGTCTGGCCGGTCAGCCGCGATAATTGATGCGTTGCGCCTTGTCGGCGTCCCACCACCAGGTGCTGGGTGCGCCGGTGGAATAGCGCGGCGATTTTTCGGGGCGCGAGAAAACGTCCCAATAGGCGATCAGGCTCTTGTCCTTATACCACATGGGAATCCAATAGCGCCCGGCGCGCAAGACGCGATCGAGCGCGCGGCAGGCGATATTGAGTTCGTCGCGGCTTTGCGCACGTGCAATCTTGTCGATGAGAAAATCGACTGCCGGATCCTGCACGCCCGCAACATTGCGCGTGCCCGGAGTTTTTGCCGCCTCCGAGCCCCAGGT
>CANHAW010000226.1 GCA_947458675.1 Beijerinckiaceae bacterium | reverse complement strand
GACAAGCTCGACGACGGCGCGCGCCTGCGCATTCAGCATGCTCTCCCAAACCGGCGGCACATTGCGCTTCGATAATTCAGGGTTAGGCTTCACGCCAACCTCAAAAAGAAGATTGATCTTGTTGTCGCGGATCCAATCGGGGCGCTGCGATGTCAGGCTGGCCCAATCCACTCCGCACAGTCCGTCGACCTCGCGCCGTTCCATCGCCAGCAGAATATCGCCGGTTCCCTTATACCCTGCAACAATTTCAAAATTGAAACCCGATGTCGCGCGATGCAATTTGGCATAGTCGCTCGATGAGCTGCCCGAGCCGGCGGCACCTATAATGGTCTTTTTCACTTTCGCATCGGCCATGTTTTTTGTTGCTGATTCACCCCATGTCACGCAAAGGCGCGAGCCGCTGTCAGTACTTGTCAAATAAATCAGCTTGTCGGGATCGTATTGCCGGCGTGTTTGATCGTCGAACAGAGGAGCTACAATGGCACCCGGCGTGATCGCGCCGATCACGCTACCGTCTTTGGCTGCGACACGGCTGACAAAAGCTGTGGCTGTCGCACTTCCGGCGCCCGGCATATTTTGCACGATGATGCCGGGCTGGCCGGGAATGACGCGTGGCAAATGCCGCGCAAAAAGACGCGCATAAGCATCGAACCCGCCCCCGACATCATTGCCGACAATGATCGTGATATTGCGCCCAGCAAAAAACTCTGCCGCTTCGGCGCGATCGGCTCCGATGAGCACACTCACACTGATGCTCATCGCAAGCGCAAAAGGCATGCAAGAATGTTTGAGATGCGCTGAATTCCCCAAGGTCGCCTCCCTGTCCCGTATTTTTATGCGGACCCGTCTGCTGCGAGGCCCGCCCCGGGAAGTCTGGTCTGCCTTGGTGCTTTTCTCAATTCGCCTTTCGACGCCAAAGCGAATTTTTGCAATGCAGCAAAGATGGTCTTTGCTCGGCTAGACCGAGGGCCCAAGAAATGATTGCGAAAAAACTGTCCGTAGGCTGCGATTCTGTTTAGCTTTCAGCCATAGCAAGCGCGCAGCGCCCGCACCAACCAAGAGCCGGCAAAAGAAAGAAATGAACAATCAACCCGGAGATGAAGCCAGACATGTGCCCTGGCGCACCCAGATAGCCGTATACGGCGTAGGTCTTTTCACAACATCTGTGTTTCATATCGCCTCGGTGATCATCCCGCTTTATGTCTATATGATGAAGCCATCGCCGTTTTTATTCGGTCTTGTTTTCGCTGCTGCGCATTTTCTGCCGCTCTTGTTTTCCATTCATGCTGGCGCCTTGATGGATCGGCTCGGGGCGCGACGCGTGATGCTGTTTTGCACAGCATCGGCATCGCTTCTGCCGCTGTTCTATCCGCTTGCGCCAGGCATTTGGGTGCTGATCTTCCTGCAATTGTTTCTGGGTTTGTTTGAATCGATGGGCTGGATCGGCGCACAAACAATGATCGGCCAATATATGCATGGGCGCACGACTTATGCTGGCCGGTTGAGTTTCACGATCCGCTTCGGTCAGCTTGCAGCGCCGCCCATGGCGGGAATCACATGGGATTTGGCTGGCCCTTGGAGTGCCTTCATATTGATGTCGATCTGGGCCTGCGGCAGCCTGTTTTGTGCACTTCTCCTGCCGGTTCAAAAAATCCAGACAACTGCTGCAGACCGTCCCGATGTGAAAGAAGGTTTACGTAATCTCATGCCGAGCTGGAGCGATTATCGGCTGGCCTTTGGCCTGTTGAGCGCACCCTCGGTTGCAATCATCGTCGCGCTTGGCGCGCTCATGCATATGGGCAATTCGGTCCAGAGCTCCTTCTATGTCGCCTGGCTGACGGAAATGGGGATCACCGGAACTGCAGTCGGGCTTTTAAGCCCGGCAGGTGCTATTGGGGCTGCCTTTTTTTCGCTGCTGACCGCCAGGCTCACGCGTTATTTAAGCGGTTTTTGGATCGTCTTGCTGTCTTTATGGCTTGGCATTTTGTTGGTCTGCGCGACGCCGCTGTTTGGTACTTATCTGCTTCTGCAGATCGCGATGTTTTTCCGCTCGGGCATGAACGGCTTGGCCCAGCCATTGGTGATCACGTTAGTCTTGCGCGGCGCCGGCAAGACAAATCAGGGCAAAGCGATCGGCCTGCGCGGCACGGCCAATCGTCTAGCCTCGATTGTGGCGCCGCTCGCCATGGGTGCGATTGGCGAATGGGTCGGCGTGCGTGATGCCTTTTTCGTCGTGGGCGGTCTTGCCAGCCTCGCCATGATCTCGATGGCGCTTTATCTCTGGCGTCATCCAGAGGTTGCGCGCAAAGGCGAGGATTGATTGAGGTGACATTAGCCAAAGTGGTCCGGATTTAATGTTGGTTTTCTATCGTGTTGAGGCGCTAGGGTTCGGTGGTCCATATACAGCGTTAGTTTTCAGCGGCACTGAGGCGCTAGGGGTTGGAGGTCAATGACCCCAATCCGCTGATGCAGCTGATCGATAAGAGCGCAGGTAATATTTACGCCATACGTCCCTGTGCGCGGTGAGCCTTGGCCTCTTCAAATTAAAATAGGCACCCCCTGCTCAAGGTGGTTCGGTAGGGGTGGTTGCGGATCCCTGCAACCAAATCGAAAGGCAAACAAACGCCCCGTGAGTGAAAACCCCGGGACGTTTTAGTTTTGCGGGACCGCACATGATGCAAGGATGCTAGCGGGCTTTTTAAAGTATTCGTCTTCACAGGCTGTTTTGAAAGAAGGGGGCAGAAGCAGGCCTTGATTTATGGAGCAGCTGAAATCGATACCTCCGGGTCACGCAATCTGGCTTAGCAAAAGTACCAGCTTAAGCAGCGCTCAGTCCGCCATCGACCGGAATGATCTGGCCCGTGATGGAGGAGGCGTTCGGACCGGCGAGGAAGGCTGCTATTGTGGCGACGTCTTCCGCCGACGCAAAGCGCCCGAGCGGAATTTTAGAGAGCATATTGGTGAGATAATCCTCATTGAATCCGATGCCCGCGCGGGACGGGGAATCGGTGAGCAGTCGGCCCGGCGCAATGGCATTGATGCGAATGTTCTTTGGCCCCCATTCAACTGCCAGCATGCGCACCATCTGGATCAGTGCAGCTTTGCTGATGCCATAGGTCGAGCGCTGTGGCGCACAAACCATGCCTTCAATTGCGTAGCAAATTGCCGAAACTACGCGTCAACAGAAAGCTTTGGGAGGGTAGAATGCCAGCGCTTAGCCGGATCACCACTTATCCTCCCTAGTCACTGCTCCGGCCTGAAGCGCCGCCCGTCTCAATCGCCGCGGTGGACTATTTTTGAAATCGTCCCTGGAACAATCCGGGCATCGATAAGATAGGGACGGCCGGCATCGACCACTTTCAAGCCACGTTCAATGGCTGCCATGAGGGCCGGAATTGTCTCGACTGGCCCCTCCCCCTCGACTCCTTGGCCATTGGCAATGCTCACAAAGTTGACTGCTGGATCGTCGATACGCTGGCCAATCCATTTGTTCTCGACGGGTCGCCCGCGAACCTTTGCCATCGCCTCCTGATGAACCTCGTCATTAAAATTCGAACGGTTGTTTGCAACGATCATAAGAGCTGGAATCGAATAATGGGCAGCAGTCCAGAGCGAGGTGATGCCTTGCATCAGATCCCCGTCACCTAGAACGCCCACGACCATTCGGCCGGAATCGCGCAAGGCAAGTGCTGCACCGATAGTTAAGCCCGGGCCAGCTGATAGACCGCCTCCGCCATCGTGACCAAGGTAATCGAGCGGGCCATGCAATTGATACGCGCGGCCTGTCCATCCGAGATTGGTATGGGCGAGGCATATCGGACGCTTTGCGGCAAGTTCTGCAATTGCAACCTCAAGATCAAAAGGTACGATTTTTGTGTCGCTCTGCGGGGAATATGTTGGCGCCTTACGCTCTGGCAGTTTCATGCCCACCCATGTTTCCCGATGGAGAGGCCCAAGCGCCGAAACCAGTTGCGTCACCAGCGTATCTGGATTTGCATCCAGCGAAATATCAGCTGGAGGAAGTCCGAAATAATCCATGCTCCAGCCATTATGCAGGGCACGGTCCTGGCTGATGTGCACAATCCTTGCTGGAAGCTTATCGGGATGGCGCTCCACCTGCTTCAAGAGACCGGCGAGATCGGCCCAGTCAAAACTGATGATCAAATCAGCCTGTTCAAAAAAGGGCTTAGCCTCTGGCTGCAGCGAAGTCAGGGGT
>CANHAW010000225.1 GCA_947458675.1 Beijerinckiaceae bacterium | reverse complement strand
GCCGATATCGGCAGCCGCACGGTCTACCGCGTGCGCATCAACAATCTGTCGAGCGAAGATGCCAATACGCTCTGCGCGCGGCTGAAGGCGGGAGGCGGGAGCTGTTTCGTCGCCCGCAATTGATCCTACGCGCCATGATGTTGCCGATCCGATGAAAACCCGCGCCTTCATTTGCGGTTGCTCGGGGCTTGCCTTCACGGAGGAAGAGCGCCGTTTTCTGGCCGAGAATGCGCCCTGGGGTCTTATTCTCTTCAGGCGAAACGTTGACAATCCGACGCAAGTCAATGACCTGACTTCGGAATTTCGAAAAATCGTGGGCCGTGCGGATGCTCCTGTGCTGGTTGATCAGGAGGGTGGGCGCGTTCAGCGTCTGGGGCCGCCGCATTGGCCGGCCTATCCGGCGGCTGCCCGTTTCAATCGCATGGCTGTGGCTGACGAACGCAAGGCTGAGATTGTTCGCCTGTCGGCGCGGCTGATCGGCCAGGATTTGCGCGCCTGCGGCATTGATGTGGATTGTCTTCCCGTTCTCGATGTTCCGGCCCCCGGCGGGCATGATGTGATTGGCGATCGTGCCTATGCCGCCGAGCCGGGTCTGGTGGCTTTAATGGGCGGGGCTGCGGCCGAGGGGCTGATGCAATCGGGCGTGCTCCCGGTGATGAAACATGTTCCGGGCCATGGTCGGGCAGGGGCTGACAGCCATCTCGAATTGCCGCGCGTCGAGGCCACGCTCGCCGAGCTGGAAACGGCGGATTTCGTGCCCTTCCGGGCCCTCTCCCATCTGCCCATGGCCATGACGGCCCATGTCGTCTATGCGGCCATCGACCCCTCCGGGCCGGCAACGACCTCCCGCAAGGTCGTGCAGGAGATCATCCGGGGTGCCATTGGCTTCGACGGGCTGCTGATGAGCGACGATCTGTCGATGAAGGCCCTGTCGGGATCCTTTGCCGAGCGCACCAGCGCTTTATTCGCCGCCGGGGTCGATATGGCTTTGCATTGCAACGGCAATCTCCTTGAGGCGCGGGAGGTGGCGCAGGCCTCTCCGGTGCTCGACGGGCGGGCGGCGGAGCGGGCGGCGGCCGCCCTCTCCCTGATTGCCGGGCCCCCTATGCCGATGGATCCTGTGGACGCGCGCGCCGAGGTTGAATCAGCGCTTGCGATGGCGGTCTAGGGGACTAGTCTCCGCGCGAGTTCCGGCGTGTCCGGGTTGTGCGGAGTGATTCGTGTCGAGCGAGCTGCCTTTCGAGGCTTCCGAGATCGAAATCGACAAGGGCGAGACAGAAGCGTCCTTCAATGTCGATGTTGACGGGTTCGAGGGGCCCCTCGATCTGTTGCTCGAATTGTCGCGCCGCCAGAAGGTCGATCTGGCCAAAATCTCGATCCTTGCGCTGGCCGATCAATATCTCGCCTTTATCGATGAGGCGCGCCGCGTTCGTCTTGAACTGGCTGCCGATTATCTCGTCATGGCGGCCTGGCTCGCCTATCTGAAATCGCGCCTGCTGCTGCCGACCGAAGAGCAGATCGGCGAGGAGCCGCTGGCCGCCGATCTCGCCGCCGCGCTGGCCCGCCGCCTGAAACATCTCGAGGCCATTCGCAAGGCGTCCGAAGATCTCATGAACCGGCCGCGCTTGGGCCGCGACATGTTTTTGCGCGGTCGCCCCGAGGGCGTTTCGCTGATCAAACATTCGAACTGGCAGGCCAGCCTGTTCGATCTGCTTTCCGCCTATGCGCAGCAGCGTCAGGTGCAGGCTTTGTCGCGTGTGACGCTCAAGCGTCGCGTCGTCTGGTCGCTTGCCGATGCGCGCGTCGCGCTGGAGCGTCTGGCCGGGTCCATTTCCGAATGGACCACGATGGATGAATTCCTGATCGAATATTGCGTGGCTCCCGAACAGCGTCGCACGGCACGTGCCTCCTGTTTCTCGGCTTCGCTCGAAATGGTCCGCGAGGGCCGGATCGAAATCCGCCAAGATCGCGCTTTTGCGCCGCTCTGGGTGAAGACCAAACAGGCGTCGGAAACGGCTCAGGCCGCGACGCCCGTCGAGGATCGGGGCGAGGCCGCTTAAGGTCGCGTTCCAAAAAGCATTGAAGAGGATAAAGTGGCAGAGATCGCCGTACTCTTTCCGCAGCATTCGTCCGAGCTCGATCACGAGGACGCAGCAGGGGAGGCCGCAGCCTTGCATGAGGCCAAGCGCATCGCGGAAGCTCTGCTTTTCGCCGCGACGGAACCCGTCGAGGAGAGCGAGCTCAAAAAGCGCATTTCCGATGACGTCAAAATCCGCGACGTTCTGGAGGCGCTGAAAGCCGATTATGCAACGCGCGGCGTCAATCTCGTGCGCGTTGGCTCCAAATGGATTTTCCGCACCGCCGCCGATCTCGGCTATCTGCTGTCGCGCGAGACGCAAGAGCAGAAGAAGCTCTCGCGCGCGGCGCTCGAAACCCTCGCCATTGTAGCCTATCACCAGCCGGTGACGCGCGCCGAGATCGAGGATATTCGCGGCGTCGCCATCTCCAAGGGCACGATGGATGTGCTGATCGAGACGGGCTGGGTTCGTCTGCGCGGCCGCCGCAAGGCGCCGGGCCGTCCCGTGACCTATGGCACGACGGAAGCCTTCCTTCTGCATTTCGGCATCGAGCAGATCACCGATCTGCCGGGTCTTGAGGAATTGAAGGGGGCGGGCCTGTTCGACGGTCGCCTGCCGCAGGGCTTTGGCGTGCCCACGCCCAATGACTCGCCTGAATTGACCGAGACCGAAGATCCGCTCGACGGCGATCCCAACGATCTTTTCTCCGAAATCACCGAAGAGGTGAAGGCGGAGGCCGCTGCCGATCTCGACGCCGCCCTGGATGCGGTTGCCGAGGAAGAGGACGCGGGCCTGGCAGAAAGCGAAGCAGACGAGCCTCTGCAGGCGCCAGAAGAGCAGCGCCGGGAGGATTGAGGGCAGGCGGCCAAGCCCGCCTTCCGCCCTCGACCCTGCCTTGTGCCGGTAGCCGCTCACGCAAAAGGGTTCGGGCGCGAGCGCCCTCTCTCCTTGTTTTTGCCGCGTCCGGGGCATAGTTTCTCAGGCGATACCGGCGATGGTGCCAATGGGCCCCGCCGAGCGGAGGATATTCATGGGTAGCTTTTCCATCTGGCACTGGCTCGTCGTGGGCGTGATCGTGCTGTTGCTGTTTGGCGGCAAGGGCAAGATTTCCGAATTGATGGGCGATTTCGCCAAGGGCATCAAATCCTTCAAGAAGGGCATGTCCGAGGACGATGAGACAGCCAAACCGGCTGATCCGGCGCGGATCGAGCCTGCGCAGCAGACAGCTGCGCCTGCTGCCGCGCCCTCGACGGCGCCCGCAGCCGCTCCGGTTGCCAATGCCGCTCCCCAGCCGGTTCCCGGTCAGGTCGGCGAACAGCGCAAGGTCGGCTGAAGCCCACCCGATCTGTGGTGCATCGTTCACGCGCGCTGATTTTGCGCGCGTGTTCGACTTTTGAGTTCAGGACCGCGGTTTCATGTTCGATTTCGACGCCGGCAAACTCCTCGTCATTGGCCTTGTCGCGCTGATCGTGATCGGGCCGAAGGAATTGCCGCGCGTTTTGCGCCAGCTTGGACAGGCTCTGTCCAAGATGCGGCGCATGGCGGCCGATTTTCAGGGCCAGTTCATGGAGGCCATGCGCGAGGCCGATATTGAAGAGATCAAGAAAGAGGTCTCCAAAGTCGGCGATGTCGCCAAGGTGGATATGAACTTCGACCCCGTGCAAACGGTGCGCAATGAAATCGGCGGCGCGATCGAGGGTTCCAGCGCACAGGCGCCGGCTCTTGCTGCGCCTGACCAGCCGCTCAATCTCGTCGATGTTCAAAATCTGCCGCCGCCCGATGAGACAAATCGGGCGACCGTTGCTGCAGGCATAGAGCCTCTCGCCCCCGAAACGGTCGCAGAACAAGCGCCCCAGCCCCGTTCCTCGCAGGCATGACCGCGCCATGACCGATGCCGATATCGAATCCACACGCGCACCCTTGATCGATCATCTGATCGAATTGCGCTCGCGCCTGATCAAGGCCGTGATTGCCTTCGTGCTGATGTTTATCGTCTGCTTCTATTTCGCGAAGGATATCTACAATCTGCTTGTGATCCCGTTCGAACATGCAGCGGGTCCGGATGCGAAGCTCATCTATACGGCGCCGCAGGAATTCTTTTTCACGCAGATCAAGGTCGCCATGTTTGCGGCTGCTTTTGCAGCCT
>CANHAW010000224.1 GCA_947458675.1 Beijerinckiaceae bacterium | reverse complement strand
CGTCTCGTTGGAAATGCTTTTCGTCTCGCGCTCGGGGCTGACGATGCGCTCGTCCTCGCCGTGTGCCAGATGCCACAGGCGCGCGCCCTCTATGCCATAGCGGCGCATCAGATCGCTCATCTCGGCTTTTTGTAGATCGCCGATCAGGCGATAGCCGTCATTCTCGAGCCTCTCGCGCATGACACGCCCCACGCCCCAGATCAGGCCGACAGGTTTTCCAGCCAAAAACTCTTGGGCTTCTTGCTTGCCGATCACAGCAAAGCCGCGCGGCTTGTCGAGATCGGAGGCAATTTTTGCAAGAAACTTGCAATAGGAAAGCCCGACAGAAACGCTGATACCGATATCGCGCTCCACATCGCGGGCAAAACGCGCCAGCACTTTGTCGGGCGCAGCGCCATGCAATTTCGTTGTCCCGGTCAGATCGAGAAAGGCCTCATCGATGGACAAAGGTTCGACAAGCGGGGTGAGGTCGCGCATGCGGCTGCGCACCTGTTCGCCGACCTGCGCATATTTTTCCATATCGGGGCGAATGACGATGGCATCCGGGCAAGCCTCGAGCGCTTTGAACATGGGCATGGCCGAGCGCACGCCATAGGTGCGCGCAATGTAACAGCAGGTCGCCACGACGCCGCGAGTGCCGCCGCCGATCAGCACCGGCTTGTCGCGCAAAGCGGGATTGTCGCGTTTTTCGACCGCTGCATAAAAGGCGTCGCAATCGATATGGGCGATGGTGAGCTTTTGGCGCTCCTCATGGCGGATGAGGCGGGGCGAGCCGCAGGCGCGGCAGCGCGCTGGGGAGCCGGCTGGCGCCTCTTCGGCCAGACAATCCCGGCACAGGACCGGGTTCAAGGCGTGTCCCAGAGGCTGGGGCCGGAGAGGAGCGCACGAGCGGCCGCAATCGTCTCCGGCGCTTCGCCGATCTCGGCGGCAAAGGCCAGAAGGGAGGGCTCGTCGAAGGCAATATGGTCGAGCACGGCGCTCAAAAAGCCCGGTTGGCCGGCGGCGGCGCGGATCGAGCCATGGTCGAGCCCGCTCAAAGCGAGGAACCGGTCGAGCCGCTCGGGGTCGGCGGCCATCCAGGACAGGCCGGCAATGGCCAGTTCATGGGCCTTGTCGGGTCCAATCGAGGGCAGGCGGGCCGCCGGGGCGGACGCTTTTGGCCGATCTGGCCGGGGGGCCGGCTTGGGGTGGGGGCGGAAAGGGCGTTCGCTCATGTGTCTATCTTTGTCGCTTCGGATTCTTAATTCGGCAAGGTTCCGCAGGTAAGATAAGTGTCAGTTCCGCCGTCGGGTCCATCCTGCGGCGCTCTCGGGAATAGCGCATGAGCAAGAAAGTCCTGATCGTCGAAGACAATGAGCTCAATATGAAGCTCTTCAACGATCTTCTCGAAGCCCATGGCTATGGGACGGTCCAGACGCGCAACGGCAACGAGGCGCTCGATCTGGCCCGCGAGCATAAACCCGACCTCATTCTCATGGACATCCAATTGCCGGAAGTCTCGGGGTTGCAGGTCACGCAATGGCTCAAGGAGGATGCGCAATTGCGCCACATCCCGGTCATTGCCATTACCGCCTTCGCCATGAAGGGCGATGAAGAAAAGATCCGCCAGGGCGGATGCGAAGCCTATTTATCCAAACCCATTTCAGTCGTGAAATTTCTCGAGACTGTGAGGAATTTCATCGGAGACAAGTAAAGGGGATTACCCCATGCCCGCACGGGTTCTCGTTGTCGATGATCTATTGCCGAATATCAGATTGCTGCAAGCCAGGTTGACTGCCGAATATTACGAAGTTCTCACGGCCCAGAGCGGCGCCGAGGCGCTTGCCATTTGCGCGCGCGGTGGCTGCGATCTTGTGCTGCTCGATGTCATGATGCCGGGCATGGATGGTTTTGAAACCTGCGCCCGGATCAAGGCCGCCCCCGAGAGCGCCCATATTCCCGGGGTGATGGTGACAGCGCTCGACCAGCCATCCGATCGCGTTCGCGGGCTGGAGGCAGGGGCGGATGATTTTCTCACCAAGCCCGTCGATGAGCTGGCTTTGATGGCGCGCGTGCGCTCGCTCTCGCGCCTCAAAACCATGCTGGATGATTTGCGCGAACGCGCCAAAACCGCTGCAGCACTGGGGTTTCCGGCCCATGATCCCGATGGATTTGCAGTCGACAAGGGGCGCATTCTCATTGTCGACGATCAGCCGCGTTCCAGCGCGCGTCTGGTCGATTCTCTGGGTGGGCGATTTGAAACCCATGTCGAGGCGCAATCCCAGGAGGCCCTGTTTCGCGCCGCCCAAGGCCTGCATGAGCTTGTGGTCGTCAGCATGGGGCTCGCACATTTCGACCCTTTGCGATTGTGCAGCCAATTGCGCTCGCTGGAGAGCACGCGCGATCTGCCGATCCTGATGGTTGCCGATCTTGACGATCGCATGCGCGTGTTGCGCGGTCTCGATCTCGGCGCCAATGATTACATTTTGCGGCCCATCGATCGCAACGAGCTTTTGGCGCGCGTGCGCACGCAGATCAGGCGCAAATTCTATGCGGATGCCTTGCGAGAAAATGTGCGGGCCTCCATCGAATTGGCGATGCTGGACGGGCTCACCGGCCTGTTCAATCGCCGGCATTTCGATCTCAATCTGCCCAAGCTGATTGAATCCTGCCTGTCGCGGCGTCGGCCCTTGTCTCTGCTTGTCTTCGATATCGATCATTTCAAGCGCATCAACGATACGCATGGACATGATGTCGGCGATCAGGTCCTGCGGCTTCTGGCGCAGAGATTGCGCGGCGCCTTGCGCCAGTCCGATCTGATCTGCCGTCTGGGCGGCGAGGAATTTGCCGTCATCATGCCCGACACCGATCTGGATCGGGCCGCCAGCGTCGGCAATCGCGTCCGCCTGGCCATTGCCGAATATCCCTTTGCTGTGGGTCAGGGGCGGGGGCCGATTGATGTGACCATCTCGGCCGGCGTGGCCGGCGCGGTCGAGGGGTTGAGCCCCGAAATGCTCTACCGGCGGGCCGATGCCGGGCTCTATCGATCCAAACAGGCCGGGCGCAACCGGGTGTGCGCTGCTGCCGCCTGAGCCCCGCCTTGCCGCATTTTCGACGCCTTGGCTTGGTTTTCTGCAGGAAGGAAAGGCGGTTGATTCGCATTAACCGCAGTTCTTTAGGTAAACACGAGGGATAAGTCGCCAGCTCGGGCAGGGCCGATTGCAATTCATCCCGGCCTCTGCAAGTGTCCGCAGATTGGGCGTCCATCGTCCGAAAAGTTTCAGATACCCTACGGGGTGCTCAGGTCCGCCGCATCTCCTGGGTCCGTGGGGTCGGCCGGTCGGGAATGGTAGGAGTGGCCTCCTCAATCCGTTCTCTGACCGGCCACCTATTCAAAGGCCCCGGCTCTCCGCGAGCCGGGGCCTTTCTTTTTGGCAGGTAGCCCAAAGAAAAAGCCGCCCGGAGGCGGCTTAATTTCCTGAGTAAAGCGAAGAGCTTACTTGATCTTCGTTTCCTTGAACTCGACATGCTTGCGAATGACGGGATCGTATTTCTTGAAGGTCAGCTTCTCGGTCTTCGTACGGGCGTTCTTCGACGTCACGTAGAAAGAGCCGGTGTCCGCGGTGGACAGGAGCTTGATCTTGATATTGGCGGCCTTGGCCATGGTCTTGTTCCTGGAAAAGCCGGCGCTGGCCGGAAAAGGGATCGACCGGCGAGTGAGCGCCGGTCGGATTGGCGCGCACCTTACGGACCCTGCGCCGGATGTCAAGATTTGCTGCGCCCCTAGAGCAGCTCGCGCCGCCAGATGCCGCGCGGGCATGTATAAAGGGGGACTGGCAGATAGGGGCGCATGCCCGCCTCAATCCGCGCCGCAAGCTCGAAAAGGGCGGTTCGCGTAACCGGCAGCATGTCGAGCTGCCCGGCTTTTTCGATGGGCAGCCAGACGAGTTCCACCAGTTCACGCTCAGGCCCGCTCATGTCCTCCACCCGGTCGGCGACATCCTGCGCATCGACGGCGAAAAAGGCTGTGTCGAAACGACGGTTGCGCCCCGGCGGGGTGATGGCGCGGGCAATCAGATGCAAGCGGTCGAGTTCTGGAAACAGCCCTTGGGCCGCATAAAGGCTCCAGGCCCCCTCCGGCGGGTTTTCGGGCGCGCCATAATCGCGCGATCCGATGAGCAGGCCGGTCTCTTCAAATGTTTCACGAATGGCGGCGAGAGCCTGGGCGCGGGCGCGCTGCGGGCT
>CANHAW010000223.1 GCA_947458675.1 Beijerinckiaceae bacterium | reverse complement strand
TCTTTCCTACCGCGCCTCGATCTCTCCAATCCGTTCGGTCTGGGCTCCGGCGTTCCACCCAATAGTATCACGGCCACCGGAAATATTACCGCCACGCTCCAGGCATTCGAGTGTTATGGCGTCGCGCGTATTCTTGCCGAACCGACGGTGACGGCTGTTTCGGGCGAAAGTGCCAAATTCACGGCAGGCGGCGAGATCCCCGTTCCGTCGGGACAAAATTGCACGATCGATCCGGCGACCAATCGCAATAATTGCTCATCGACAGTGACCTTCCGCCCCTATGGCGTCACGCTCAACTTTACACCCGTCGTTCTCTCGGAGGGGCGGATCATGCTGCGCGTGGCAACGGAGGTTGTCGATATCGATCCCACCCAGACATATAGTTTCGGCAATACAAGCGTAGCCGGCTTTCTCACGCGCAAAAATGAAACCACCGTCGAATTGCCATCGGGCGCTTCCATTGCCTCAGCCGGCCTCATTCAAACGCGTTCGCGCCAAGTCATTAATGGCATGCCGGGCCTGATGAACCTGCCGGTTCTGGGCGCGCTTTTCCGTTCGCGCGATTATCAACGCGAGGAAAGCGAATTGATGATCGTCGTCACACCGGTTCTCGCCAAGCCGGTGCAGCCGGGTGAACTCAGTCGGCCGACCGACCATTTGGCTGATTCAAGCGACCCGCAGGCCTGGCTGCTCGGACGTATGAACAGGCTCTATTCATCGCCCACCGGAAACCGCATCGGGGAATTCAAGGGGCGTGTGGGGTTCATCAATGATTGAAGACGCGCAGAAAAAACTCGCAACGGCAGGAATATTCATCGCCCTTGTTGCTCTGACCGGTTGCAGCTCGCCGGCTGAGCGCATGATGGCGCACGACCAATCTCTGATCGATCACAATGCGCGCCACCCCATTCTTCTTCATGATCGCATTCATGAACTGGAGATTGTTCCAGCCCCGGCTCTCGATCCGCGCACACGCGGGCAGATTGCAGAATTTGCCATGACCCATGCGCGTTTCGGCAAGAGCCCGATCGCCATCATCATGCCAGCACAGCCAGCACAGCCAGCAAAAGATCGCCGGCTTCCTCATCAGGTCAATGAAATTCGCCATGCCCTTCAGGACGCCGGCGTGCGAGGCCCCATCAGAATCGATGTCGCCCCAAGGCTTGAATCGCTGCAGGCTGCGCCGATCAAACTGGCCTTTGTCGGACTAAAGGCAGCCGTGCCGGCGGCCTGCGGGCAATGGCCCGATGATCTTGCATCCGGCTCCTCGCTGACAGGCTGGAGCAATCGCCCCTATTGGAATCACGGTTGCGCCAATCAGGCCATGTTTGCCGCACAAGCCGCAGATCCCCGCGATTTCGTCCGCGCACGGGCATTGTCTGCCTCCGACAGCGAAATGCGCCTTCGTGCCATTGGTCAGGTCAGACGCGGAGCCGATCCTTCGACCGCCTGGCGTGAAGATACGACAGGTGTTGGCGCCGGAAGTGGTAAATAGGTCGGAGGGTCGAAGCGTGAACGATTTCTTTTCCAAGCCGATCGCATCGATCCCGCGTATTTCACTGCAGGCATTTTGCGAACAGGCCTCGACGCGCGAGCTGCTCGAACAAGCTTTGGCGGACCGCCGTTTCGGGCGCGCACAAGCCCGCGTCAATTCCGGCGGCATATCCATGGCGCTGGAAGCTTTTCGAAATGCGCCGACACCGAATCTGATCGTCATCGAAAGTTTTGCCGAGCGCGATGTGCTTCTGTCGCAACTCGATGCTTTGGCAGAGATTTGCGACGCGGAGACAAAAGTCGTTGTTATCGGTCGCGTGAATGACATTATTCTCTATCGCGAGCTGATTGCCCGCGGCGTCAGCGAATATATGGTCCATCCCTTCGAGACGACGCATTTCGTTCGAATCATTTCGGAGCTTTATACCAAGCCCGGTCAAAAACTCATCGGGCGCATGATTGCAGTCTCTGGCGTCAAGGGCGGTGTGGGCGCCTCCACCGTTGCCCATAATCTTGCCTGGGCGCTCTCCCAATCTCTCGATCAGCCGGCCATTATTGTCGATATGGATTTTGCTTTCGGTACGGCGGGTCTCGATTTCAATCAGGATCCTCCCCAAGGCATTGCCGATGCTCTTGCTGCAGGCGAGCGTCTGGATGTGGCTTTGGTGGAACGACTGCTGACGCGTTGCGATGCCCGTCTCAGCATTCTCTGCGCCCCGGCCATGCTCGATCGTAAATTCGATATTGCAGAACAGGACTTCGAACCATTGCTGCATATTCTGCGCGGTTGTGCGCCCTATATCATTCTGGATCTCCCGCATGGCTGGCCCGGCTGGAAAAGCAATGTGCTTGCAAGCGCGGATGAAGCCGTGATCGTCGCCTCGCCAGATTTGGCAGCCTTGCGCAATGCCAAGAGCATGTTCGACTTTCTGCGCAATGCGCGGCCAAACGATCTGGTTCCCAAACTCGTCCTCAATGGAATCGGTCTGCCAAAACGGCCCGAAATTCCGTCAAGCGATTTTGCCAAAGCACTTGGTGCCGATCCGGTTTGCATCATCCCGCATGATGCAAAAACCTTCGGGACAGCCGCCAATAATGGCCAAATGATTGGCGAGCTGACCGGGGCTGACAAAACGGCCCAGATCTTTTTCGAACTGGCCCGGAAAATCAGCGGACGCATGGACCAGCGTGGAAACAGCGCCGGACTGATCATGCCGCTTGTATCGAAATTGCGAAATGTATTCGCATCCTGATGACGATGGTCGGGTCAAGACATTGAGGAGTGGGTGAGATGTTTGGCAGGCGTCCGGGTGCAGGTGGCGGATCGGCGGGCATGCTGCCAAAAGATCTGACGCCCTCGACTGCGTCAGGCAAGACGAAGCCGCTAAAGAACGAAAATTCAACGGCCGATCGGGCCGCTGAGACCAAGCGGCGATCGGACGAATATTATGTCACGAAAGGCATGATTGTTGGCGCCCTGATCGAGGCCATCGATCTGTCGCAATTATTGCGTCTGGACGCCGATGCCGCACGCGGTGAAATTCGCGATATTGTCAACGAGATTATCGCGCTCAAGAATTTGGTCATGACGATTGCCGAGCAGGATGAAATGCTCGACGATATTTGCAATGACGTTCTTGGTTTCGGGCCGCTGGAGCCATTGCTGGCGCGAGATGAAATCGCCGATATTATGGTCAATGGTTGCAACCGCACCTATATTGAAGTCGATGGCAAGATTCAGCTGACGAATATTCGCTTCAAGGACAATACGCAGCTGATGAATATCTGTCAGCGCATTGTCAGTCAGGTCGGCCGTCGTGTCGATGAAGCCTCACCGATCTGCGATGCGCGCCTGCTTGATGGCTCGCGCGTCAACGTCATCGCACCGCCGCTGGCCATCGACGGGCCGAGCCTGACGATTCGCAAATTCCGGCGTGAGAAACTGACGCTCGAACAGCTCGTCCGTTATGGCTCGATCAGTCCGGAAGGCGCCGAATTGCTGAAAGTCATCGGCCGGGTGCGTTGCAATGTCGTGATTTCCGGCGGTACAGGATCGGGAAAAACAACTCTGCTGAACTGCCTGACCCATTTCATCGAACATGATGAGCGCATTATCACTTGCGAAGACGCAGCCGAGCTGCAATTGCAGCAACCCCATGTCGTCCGGCTTGAAACGCGACCGCCTTCGCTGGAAGGGACAGGCGCCGTCACCATGCGCGATCTCGTGCGCAATTGTCTTCGCATGCGACCGGAGCGCATCATCGTTGGCGAGGTGCGCGGACCCGAGGCATTCGATCTGTTGCAGGCGATGAATACCGGCCATGACGGCTCTATGGGAACATTGCACGCCAATTCCCCGCGCGAGGCCCTGAGCCGTATTGAATCGATGATCACCATGGGCGGGTTCTCGCTGCCGTCGCGCACAGTGCGAGAGATGATCGTCTCTTCCGTCGATATTATTATTCAGGCGGCGCGTTTGCGCGATGGCTCGCGGCGCATCACACATGTCACGGAAGTTGCGGGTCTTGAGGGTGACGTCATTACGACGCAAGATCTCTTCGTTCATGAAATTCTCGGCGAAGATGCACATGGCCGGCTGATCGGGCGTCACAGATCGACCGGTATCGGGCGTCCACGCTTCTGGGATCGTGCGCGCTATTTCAACGAGGAGCGTCGTCTCGCCGCAGCACTTGATGCTGCTGACTTGCGCGATGAGCCGCAATTGGCTGGAGGCTG